>DATMJU010000169.1:0-6812 GCA_035553795.1 Vicinamibacterales bacterium | reverse complement strand
CCCAACCGGTGCCTCAGCAGCGATCACGTTGGCGTGAGGTCGCGCTCGTCGCCGTGATCTTTGTGGCGTCCAGCGCGTGGGGGACGACGTTCTGGAACAGTTGGGTGCGGGCCGGAGGGCAACCGGAGTTTTACCAGCTGTATTTCGAGCCGGCCGTCATGGTCGCGTGTGGGAAGGGCTTCGGTCTTTCGCTACCCCAGCCCAAACCCCTCGAGGATTTTCTGAACCGCCGTACCGATCGGCTGGCGTGCAGCGAGTTGCCGGCAGATCTCCCGATCGATCAGCGGTTCTTGTTCCAGGCGGCGTGGACGTATCTCCTGTACACGGTCGGACTGTTCTGGTGGGCCTTCGGCATTTCGTGGAGCGGCATGGGCCCGCTGTTCGGGGTGTTCTTTGGCAGCGTGACGACGATCGCGTACGGAATCTTCCGAGTCGGCATGAATCAGTTGTTCGCCGTCCTTGGCGCCGCCGCCATCGCCACGTCGTCGTTGCACCTGATCAACTTGCCGCACCTCCGCGACTATTCGAAGGCGCCGTTCACGCTGGGACTGGTCCTGATTCTGGCGCTCCTCGTGACGCTGCCGGTGCGACGCTTGAGCGTGCTCGCGCTGTCGGCTGCCTATGGCGCCGTGCTCGGGCTGGGTTACGGATTTCGCACCGACCTGCTGATCAACCTGCCGCTGCTGATCATCACGGTATTCGCATTCTTGCCAGGCGGTTTCGCGAAGCACCTGGCACTGAAGGCCGCGAGCGTCGCGATCTTCCTCGGCGCGTTCTACGTCGTGAGTCTCCCGATCACCTCCGCAGTGGCGACGCGAGGTGGCTGCCAATGGCACGTCGCGCTCCTCGGTCTGCAACCGCCGTTCAACGACCGGTTGAAGATGCAAACGGCGCCGTTCAGCGTTGGTGACGCCTACGCCGACGGCTATGTGATTCGCCAGGTGCGCGGCTATGCAGATCGCATGGACCCGCAGGCGCCGCCGCCGGTCTATTGCAGCCCGGAATTCGATCGCTTCAGCGGCGGCTACTTGATGGCCATTGTGGCGACGATTCCTGGGGACCTCGTCGCCCGCGCCTACGCGTCGATCGTGCAGATCGTCGAGGTCCCGTTCGATTACCTGACGTCGCCGCTGACGCAAGGCGGCGCGAAGTCCATGTTCGACGCGCGGCAGCGGCTGTTGAGAACCGGCACACACTGGGGATTCATCGCGAGCGTTGTGGCCGTCGTTCTCGTCAGCGCGCTCAGTATTCGACTGGGACTGTTCCTTGTGTTCTTTCTGGGCTACTTCGGCGGATACCCGGCGGTGCAGTTCAATGAGCGCCACTTCTTCCACCTGGAATTCATGGGCTGGTGGGCGATTGGGTTCGTGGCTTGCGCGGCGTATGTGATCGCCCGCTCGCGCGAGTGGCCGGGGGGAGTGGATCGCAAGACCGCCTGGACACGGATTGCCGTCGTCAGCATCACAACTGTGATAGGCCTCAGCGTCCTGATCGCAGCGACACGGTGGTATCAGCAACGCCAGCTCGAGCGTCTCGTCGAGTCGTATCTGGCGGCGCCCACGGAACCGGTCGACGGGACCTCTGCTCTGGCGGGAGTCGCGGATCGCGACTGGCCGCAGATGATGGCGGTCGACGTGGAGCCGGCGGCCTGCGGAGCGGCGCCGGGGATTACGTTCGCCTACGATCCGAGCGCGCCGGATGCCAATTTCAAGAAGACGGTCGCGTTACGGCCTGATCAGGGGACCACGCGGATCTTCCAACCGGTCTTCGAGAAGTTCGCCGGCCTCGAGGCGACGCCTCCAGGATGCGTGCTCAAGGTCGAAAGGTTCACGCAGCCCGACGCGTTTCCGCTGCTGTTCGGCGTGGTGCTGCCGCCGGACTGGCGTTTGTTGCCGTTCTATCAGCGCATGACCTGGTGATTGAGGAGATACTGATTCCGTGCCCGAGTTGAAATCGCCCGTCGCGATCCATCGCAGCATCGAGGAAGCCAAGCAGTACGGGTTGCGGCCTGGAGCGGAGGAGTTCCCGCTGATGGTGGTGATTTCCATCATCTACCCGTGCAATCTCGGTTGCCCGATGTGCCCGTACACCGACGGTAATTCGGAGTTGCGGAAGTTCTATCACGCTCACGGCGGCGACCTGATGCCGGCGGCGCTGTGGAACAAGATGGCGGACGAGTGCGGCCAGTACGGCGCCTGGATGCGTTGCACCGGCGGCGGCGAGCCGATGCTCCACAAGCACATGGTGGAGATGGTCGAGTACGCCAAGGACAAGGGCGCCCGAATCTGGATGAACACCAACGGCAGCATGTTCGGGCCGCTGCCGCCGTTCCGGAAGAAGCTCGAACGCGTCCTCAAGGCTGGCATCGACCTGATCGAGTTTTCCATGGACGCCGGCGACGCCGAGACCTACTCGAAGGTGAGGCCACCGCACGGCGGACCGCCGAAGGATCCGCAGAAGTGGTTCGACAATCACGTCTCGAACGTCCGCGCGGCGTTGGCGATGCGCAAGGAATTCCGCACCACCAATCGCATCGTGGTGTCGATGATCCGCCAGGACATTCTCGAGCCGACGCTCGAGAATGCGATCAAGTTCTGGATGGAAGACGTCGGCGTCGACGAGGTGATCACCCGCAAGTTCCTGTCGTGGGACGACAACACCAATATCGAACTCACGCACACCATGGACCCGCACCTTTATCGCCGGCTGCCGACCGAGCGCAAGGAGCCGTGCGTGTGGCCGTTCGAGCGGCTGAACGTCGACACGCTGGGGCGTGTCGCGCTGTGCGGACAGGACATCTCGTTCCGCACGAGCGACCTGTTCCCGAACGTCAACGACACGAGCCTCAAGGAGATCTGGCAGGGCGAGCGCTTCAACTGGTATCGCCGCCTCCACCTCGAAGGGAAGGGTGCCGAAGCATGGCCGTGCCGCGGATGCTCGGCATGGCTCGCGGGCATTCGCGACTGGGAGCATGGCTGGCTGAAGGTCCTCAAGACGTCAGGCGACCATGTAAAGGAGGTCATGAAGAAAGACCTCGGTGTCGATGTCGAGGTGTATCAACCGCAGCACGATCTCCCGACCAAGCCCTGAATGTCGCCAAGCGCATCCCGTCTCGGCAAGCGACGCTGGTTAAGGCCGGCACTAGCAGTCCTGGCCCTATTGTGGAGCATCGTGGTTGGCGAGATCGCGATTCGCGTCGCAGACGGCTATTCGTTGACGTCGATCCGGTTGGCCAGGAGCGCGGCGGAAGAGCGGGAAATGGCGCTCGACGCCGATCAACAATACGTTGCAGGCCTCGCGCTCGCTGCGGGAGTCCAGCCTGAGTGGTACGACTTGAACCCGCCGCCGCTGCCCCGTTTCGAGGAGAATCCCGAGTTTACGGCGAGAGTCAACCAGTATCCTGCTGACCCGCTCGGGGCTCTGTTCGTGTGGAACACGGCGTACCTGAAGCGCGAATTGTGCGCGGGAAATGCGGCGGGTTCACTCGGCATCCTCTCGGAGTTCTACACGTTCGACCCACCGCGGCCAGGACCGTACCCAATCTATCGTCACCTGGCGAACGCCAGTCCGCCCGGCTGGTTCGTGTCGAATCGGTTCGGCTGGCGCGGACCGGACGTCACCCTTGAAAAGCCGTCCGGAACCATTCGGATCGCCTTTGTCGGTGCGTCAACAACTGTGTCGGCGTATGCTGCACCGCATTCCCATCCGGAATTCATCGGTTACTGGCTGAATCGCTGGGCCGAGGCCAGGGGCCTGTCCGTGCGATTCGAAGTCATCAACGCGGGAAGAACCGGCATTGACGTCGACTCGATCGCGGCAATCGTCGAGCAGGAGGTCGCGCCCGTCAGTCCAGATTTGGTCATCTACTATGAAGGCGCGAACTCTTTCCCGGTGGGCAAGGCGCTCGGCCCGGCGCCGGACGCATCGGCAGTGCCTAAAGTCGAACCCACGGTGACCTTTCGCCAACGGTGGGCAGGTGAGGCCTACCTGGCGACTGCGGCGCGAGTTTTGACGGCCATCGATTTGCTGACAAACAAGTCAGGAACCGAACCACCGAAGCCGGCTCACCCGACGGTATGGCCTGAACGGGTTAACGAGTCCAACCCGGACATTGCAGCGCCATTGCCGATTGACCTCGATCGCGTTGTCCAGGGCCTGGACAGAATGCGCCAAGCCCTGGCGCCGGCCGGCGGAGAGCTGGCCACGTCATCATTCATCTGGCTGGTGCATGACGGCATGCGTCTGGACATGGAGCGAGACATCACAATCTTTCGGTATCTGAACGAGATGTACTGGCCGGCGTCGTACGCGCACATGCGCCGCATGGCAGACTTTCAGAACCGGGTGTTTGCCACGTATGCCGATCGCCATGGCCTGCCGTTCTTCGACGTCGCGCGCGACTTCCCGGCCGATCCGCGGCTGTTCGGTGATGCGATTCACATGCGCGAACCGGGGCTTCGGCTGCTTGCGTGGATCTACCTGCAGCAGCTGGTGCCGCTGATCGAGGCCAGGATCGCGTCGGGCCAGTGGCCCCGGCAATCAACCTTTACACCAGACTACGATCCCGCGACCGTGAAACCCCGACTGACCAGGCGTCAAGACCTGCTCGCCAACTGTTCCTGATGGCGTCTCGTGTGGTCGTGTTCGGGTTCGGCGAGCCGCTGCTCGCGGCGCTCGACACTTTCAGGCGGCTCTCGATTGCGCCGCTGGCTGTCGTGGTGCCTGGCAATCGCAGTGGCGAGCCGATCGAGCAGACACGGGATGCAGCGGAGCAGCGCGGTTTCCGCGTTCTGTCGCAACCCCCACGAGCGCGGATTGCGCCGTTTCTCGAGACGATCGCCGAACTCCGGCCGGACTTTCTCTTCGTGTGGTCGTACACCATGCTGCTTCCCGACGGTCTCCTTGCAGTCGCCCGTCGCGGCGGCGTCAACCTGCACGCCGGCTCATTGCCTGACTATCGTGGCGGCCACGTGTTGAACTGGGCCCTGATCAACGGCGAGCGGGAGACGGCCGTCACGTTGCATGTGATCGACGCCGGTGTGGATACCGGCCCGGTGTATGCCGAGCGCCGTGTGGCGATCGAGCCGGACGACGACATCCTGAGCGTGCATCGCAAGTTGATTGCTGCGGGTTCGTCGCTGTTGTACGAATGGTGGCCGAAGATCGAGAGCGGCGAGGCGAAAGCTATGCCCCAGGATGAGTCGCGAGCACGCTACTACCGGATGCGCACCGCAGACGATGGCCGCGTGGACTGGACGCAGTCGAGCGAGCAGATTCGCAATCTGGTCCGGGCACTCGTGGCCCCATGGCCCGGTGCCCGTACGTTCTCCGGCGCGACACAGATTGTCCTTCGGCGTGTCGAGGACGTGGCTGGGGATGCTCCGCCACCGGTCCCGGGCACCGTCGTGCGCAACGAGCCGGGAGACCTGCAGGTCGCGACCGGCTCCGGGATCCTTCGACTTACCGCGGTCGAGATCGATGGCCGTCCGGCAGATGCGCCGTCTCTTCGCTCCGTCGGCGTGCGCCCTGGCGCCGTACTTCACTAGACATCCGGCATGACATTCACCTCGTTCGAGTTTGTCGCGCTGTTTGCGGTGACGTGCCTGCTGTACTTCAGTCTCGGCCGCGCGCTGCAGAACATCGTGTTGCTGGTGGCCGGCCTGGTGTTTTACGGATGGTGGGACTGGCGATTCCTGTTCCTGATCTTCGCGACCACCGCTGTCGACTACGTGTGCGCCCTGTTGATTCACGGCACCGAGTCCGAGCGCAAGCGGAAGGCTTACCTCGTCACCGCGCTGGTGATCAACCTCGGCACACTGGCCGTCTTCAAGTATCTCGACTTCTTCATTCAATCCGCAGCCGATATCATCCGCGCATTCGGCGGCACGCCGAATCTCTCGCTGCTGAACTTGATCCTGCCGCTGGGGATCTCGTTCTACACGTTCCACGCATTGAGTTATGCCGTGGACGTCTACCGGCGCCGCACCGAGCCGGAGCGCAACTACATCACGTAACTGAGCTTCGTCATGTTCTTCCCGCTGCTGGTCGCGGGTCCGATCGAGCGGGCGTGGCATCTCATTCCGCAGTTCAAGGTCGACCGGGTGATCACCGCCGCCAAGATCCGGTCGGGGTTGCTGCTCTGCGCGGCGGGGTTTGTGAAGAAGCTGGTCATCGCGGACAACGTCGCCGTGATTGCGAATCACGGTTTTGACAATCCGGCCGGGGGCGGGGCCCTGCACCTGCTCGCCGTCTACGCGTTCGCGTTGCAGATCTATTGCGATTTTTCCGGCTATAGCGATATTGCGCGAGGCTCGGCACGCATCCTCGGTTTCGAGGTGTTCCAGAACTTCAACCTGCCGTACTTGACGACGAATCCCCGGGAGTTCTGGCGCGCCTGGCACGTCAGCCTCTCAAGCTGGTTTCGCGACTACGTCTACATTCCGCTTGGCGGCAACCGCGGCACGCGCGCGCAGACTCTGCGCAACCTGGCGGTGACGATGTTGCTATGCGGTCTCTGGCACGGCGCGGCCTGGGTATTCGTCTTGTGGGGCGCCTTCCACGGAGTGCTGTTCGCGATCTACGACGTCTGGTCGCGAAGCGCAGTTGGCCGTTGGGTCTCCTCGCTGAAGAGCGATGGGGCGCACCTAATCAAGGCCGCGATCTTCTTTCAGTTCGTGTGCCTTGGCTGGCTGTTGTTCCGGGCTGATTCCGTCCCGACGGTCGTGACCATGTTGCGGAGCATCGTGTTCGATTTCTCGATCGACGCCGGTGCGATCAACGTGGCCACGAAGCTCGCGATGTTTGCGGTGCCG
>DATMJU010000168.1:0-2628 GCA_035553795.1 Vicinamibacterales bacterium | reverse complement strand
GCCCAAGGGACCACGGCCCGAAGGCGGCGGCGCCAGCAAACCGGAACGTGAGCCCGGCGCGCCCGCAGGGGCCCGGCGCATCTCATCCGAAGGCGCGCGCAATCCGCGCATGATGACTTCGCGCCAGGTCGCCCGCTGCTCCCGCTGCGGCACCATCGTCGACGCCGAAATCATGTCGCGCAGCAAGTGTCCGAAGTGCCAGGTCGACCTGCGTTCGTGCATCCAGTGCGTGAACTTCGATCCGGGCGCCACCTACGAATGCGCGGTCCGGCTGCCCGCGCGCGTCTCGCCAAAGGACGTCGCCAACGAGTGCCAGCACTTCAGTGGCCGCACCGCCTTCGAGCGTGAAACCACCGCCGCGCCAAGCCTCAACAGCAACCCGAAGGAACCAAGCGGCGCCAAGAAGGCCTTCGACGACCTCTTCAAGTTCTAGATAGGAACCTGGAACCGGGAACCGGGAACTGGGAACTGGTAACCGGGAACTGGTAACCTTGTTCGCATGGGTCTGTTATCGCCGCAGGACGAAGCCACGCTCAAGGCTCACCTCTCCTCCATCACCATGCCGGTGCAGCTCGTGCTGTTCACCCAGACCATTGGTGGTTCGGAAACCGGTGAGGTCGCAAAGCAGATCCTCAAAGAGATTGCGTCGCTCAACGACAAGATCACCGTCATCGAGAAGAGCTTCGTCCTCGATACCGAGGACAAGGCCAAGTACAAAGTCGACAAGGCGCCGGCGATCGTCATCCTCAGCGATCACGTCGACACGCGCATGCGGATGTACGGCGCGCCCACCGGCTACGAGTTCGTCGGCCTCGTCGAAGCAATCATCGTCGCTGGCACGGGCAAGATCGATCTCGAGCCGGAGACGATGAAGTGGATCCAGGCGGTTGATAAGCCGACACACATCCAGGTGTTTTCAACACCCACTTGACCGCATTGCCCGAGGGCGGTCGTCCTCGCACACAAGATGGCAGCGGCAAACCCGAACATCACCGCGGACGCGGTCGAAGCGACCGAGTTCATGGACTTGAGCCGCAAGTACCGCGTCACCGGCGTTCCGAAGACGATCGTCAACGAGACGATCGAGATCATGGGCGGTTTGCCCGAGCAGATGTTCGTCCGGCAGGTGTTGAACATGCCCGAGGAGCCTCAAGCGTGATCAAGTGGCTTGTTGTCCTGTTCATCGCGCTCGGCACGAGCGACGCTGCCGCGCAGGGCAAGAAGGTCTACATCTCCGTAGACATGGAAGGCATCAGCGGCGTGGTCGGCGACGATCAGACCAGCGCCGGACAGCCTGAGTACAACCGCTCACGCAAGCTGATGGCCGAAGACGCCAACGCCGCCATCCGTGGCGCGTTCGCCGGCGGCGCCACCGAGGTCGTCGTCAATGACTCGCATGGCAGCCAGCGCAACCTGCTGCCCGAAGATCTCGATCCCCGCGCCCGCTTGATCAGCCACAGCTTCAAGCGTCACGGCATGGTCGAAGGGCTCGACGAATCGTTTGATGCGGTGATCTTCGTCGGCTATCACGCCAAGGCCGACTCTCCCCGCGGGCTCTTCGCCCACACCGGCTCCGGCGTCGTGAAGGACGTGGTCGTCAACGGCCGCTCCGCCGGCGAAGGCGGACTCAACACGCTGATGGCGCTGTGGTACGGCGTCCCCGTGGTCATGATCTCGGGTGACGATGTGGCGGTGGAACAGCAGAAGGAGTGGACGCCGAATGTGCGCGGCGTGGTGGTGAAGCGCGCGATCAACATGCGTGCGGTGGAATCGCGGCCGCTCGCCGACGCTCGCAAGGAGATCGAAGCCGCCGCTCGTGAGAGCGTGGCGGCGTCGAAGAAGCCTTCCCGCGATCGCGCCGCCGCCTACAACGTCCGGATGCAGCTGCGAAACTTCACCATCGCGGAAGTGGCGACCGCATTCAGCGAGATCAAGCTGGTCGCACCGGACACGGTTGAGTTTTCACGCGCGAGCATGCCCGAGGCCTACCGCATCGTGCGCGTGCTCTACCGCTTCATCAATCCGGACTGACCGAACGTCCGCCACGTCCCGTCTTTCCCTTTCACGCGATCGATCACTTCCATCGATCCGTTGGGAAGGAGTCGATACGTGGTCTCACCTTCTTCGGTGTCTGGCGTTCCCCATTTCGACACCAGCGCGTCGCCTTCACGATTTGCATCCAGCGGCCGGAACATTCCCGAGTTGTCGAACCACATGCCACGGTACCGACCGTCCGCGGTGGCGCGGTAATAGGCGTGGCCCTCGAACACTGACAGCTTTGGTGCGGTGCCCATCTCGTTGCGGAATGTCAGCTTCAGAAAGCGGCCGCCGAGCTCCCACGTCCACGCCATTTCGATCTTCGCGGGTTGATTGAGCACGGTCCCCGTGCCCGCCCATTGGCCGGCCAGCCGGCCAAGCAACGCGTCGGGTGCGGTTTGCACGAACAGTACAAGCGCCAGTAACAGATGCATCCATCCTCCTTGGCGCGCCAGGGTTCGAGCGAAGGCGGCCCCTTTATTGACGAAGCAGGGACGTCGAAATCGACACGTCTATTCGCCCGCGCGTGCCGGCCGCCAGCGTGCGCCGTCTTCGAGGACAAATCGCGTCTCTTCAGGCACTTCCCAGCCG
>DATMJU010000167.1:0-4514 GCA_035553795.1 Vicinamibacterales bacterium | reverse complement strand
GAGCTGCCAATCTGCCGCTCCATCGGGAGCCAGCCGTTGTCGCAAATCGGGCGGGAGGCCGCCAGCTCGGCGCCAAACGCCTTGGCCAGCTGCTCGGCAACCGCGAGGTTTTCCTGCGACTTGATACCGCGGCCGACCGACACGATGCGCTCGGCCTGCGACAGGTCAACGGCCTGCTTCGCTTCCTGGAACGGCGCTTCGGCCTTCTGCCGCAGCTTCGACTCGTCGATGGTGATGCTCGCGTTCGAGACCGCCGCCGCGGCCGGCGCCTTCGCCGCCGCGTCGGCGCGGAACGCGCCGATCTGGATCGTCACGAAGTGCGGCGCCGCGCCCTGCGGCTGCACGTCGGCAGTCAGCTTGCCCTGGAACATCGGCCTGGCGAACGACGCGGATGCGCCGCTGCCCTTGACCGCGATCACGTCGGTCACCAGCGCGCGATCCATCCGCGTCGCCAGCATCGGAGAAAAGTCGCGGGTCTGGTAGGTGTGCGGCAGCAGCACCAGGGCCGGCGAGGCCTGCTCGATCACCTGCTGCAGGGCCTGCACGAACGCATCGGGCGTGTACTGCGCCAGCGCCGCGTGGTCGATGGCGATCACTTCCCCGTACTGCGCCAGCTCGCCGGCCACCGAACCAACATTCTGGCCTGCCACGGCGATCTTGATCGGCATCGACAACTGCTGCGCCGCCGCGATCGTTTCGAGGCTGGCGCGATTGAGCTTGCCGTCCTTCTGTTCGGCGATGACGAGAATCACAGGACCCTCGCTTCTTCGCGCAGGCGCCGGACCAGTTCCTTCGCCGCTTCGGCGGGTGAACCGGTGATCATCACCGTCTGCTTGGACTTCTGTGGCGCGTAGAGTGCGACGATCTTCTGCCGCGAGGCCAGACCCGCCGGCGCTGCGACCTTCGCGATCTCCTTCTTCTTCGCGGCCATGATGCCCTTCAGCGTCGCGTAGCGCAGCGTGTTGATGCCGCTCTGGATCGTCAACAACGCCGGCAACGGCATCGTCACGTACTGGAAAAATCCGGCTTCGAGCTCGCGCTTGACGCGCAGCGACGCGCCGTCCACGTTCACTTCCATGATGATCGTGGAGTGCGGAATGCCGAGCTTCTCGGCGAGCACGGGGCCAAACTGCGCGTGGCCCTGATCGTCACTCTGCAGGCCGGTCAGGATCAGGTCAAACTTTTGCTCGGCCATCGCCTGGTTGAGCGCGGCAGCGGCCGTAAAAGCGTCCGCGGCTGCCAGCGAGTCATCCTCGACGTGCAGGGCGCGATCGGCGCCGCGCGCCAGCGCCTCGCGAATCACCTGCTGCACGCGGGCCGGGCCCGCCGAGCAGACCACGACTTCGCCGCCGTGCTTCTCGCGCAGGCGCAACGCCTCTTCGAGCGCATAGGCGTCCGGCTCGTTCATCTCGTAGCTGACATCCTGGTCGCGCACCCACGTCTTGTCGTCGTTCAGGCGGGGCTGCCACTCACGCGTCGGCACTTGCTTGATGCAAACTGCAATCTTCATGGTCTCAGGGGCTTAGAGCCTCATTCCTCGTATCTCTTGAACAACAAAGCCCCGTTAGTGCCGCCGAATCCGAACGAGTTCGACAAGGCGTAGTCGATCTTCATCTTGCGCGGCTTATGCGGCACGTAGTCCAGGTCGCAACCTTCATCGGCCGAGTCGAGATTGATGGTGGGCGGAGCGGTCTGGTGCTTGACGGCCAGCGCGCTGATGCCGGCTTCCAGGCCGCCGGCGGCGCCCAGCAGGTGACCGGTCATCGACTTGGTCGACGACACGGCGAGCTTGCGCGCGTGCTCACCAAAGGTGCGCCTGATGGCCGTAGTCTCGATGCGATCATTATGCGGCGTCGAGGTGCCGTGGGCGTTGATGTAGTCGACCTGGTCCGGACGCACGCCGGCGCGATCGAGCGCCGCCTGCATCACGCGCACCGCGCCGTCTCCGTCTTCCACCGGAGCGGTCATGTGGTACGCGTCGCCGGACATGCCGTAGCCGACGACTTCACAATAAATGTTCGCGCCGCGCCGCTTGGCAGTCTCGAGCTCCTCGAGAATCAGCATGCCGGAGCCTTCGCCAAGGACGAATCCGTCACGGTCCTTGTCGAACGGACGGCTGGCGCGCGACGGGTCGTCGTTGCGCTGCGACAGCGCGCGCAACGCGGCAAAACCGCCGACGCCCATCGGGCAGACGGCCGCTTCGGTGCCGCCGGTGATCATCGCGTCGGCCGCGCCGCGCTTGATGATCTCGAACGAGTCACCCACCGCATGCGCCGAGGCCGTGCACGCGGTGCACGTGGCGAGGTTCGGGCCCTTCGCGCCGAAGCGGATCGACACCTGCCCGGCCGCGAGATTGATGATCGACGAGGGGATGAAGAACGGTGAGATCTTGCGCGGCCCGCCCTCGAGATACGCGCTGTGCTGATCTTCGATGGTGGTGAACCCGCCGATGCCGGAGCCGATGAAGACGCCGATGCGCGGCGCCAGGGCCGCGTCGATCGTCAACTTCGCATCGTCCACGGCATACTGCGCAGCCGCGATCGCGAACTGAATGAAGATGTCCATCTTCTTCAGTTCCTTCTTCTCGATGAACTGCAACGGGTCGAAGTTCTTCACCTCGCCCGCAAACCGCGTCGAAAACGCCGCCGCGTCGAAACGCGTGATCGGGCCGATCCCGCTCGTGCCCGCGCACAAGGCGTCCCAGTTGGCCTGAGTGCCCATGCCGACCGGCGAGACCAAGCCCACGCCGGTCACTACGACTCGCCTGTTCATTTGCTTGTCCCGACGAAGCCCTTCGGGCGAAGTCGGACCTCCGCCCTCAGAGAGCCCAAATTGTTACTTCTTCTTCGCGTGCGACTCGATGTAGTCGACCGCTTCCTTGACGCGCGTGATCTTCTCCGCTTCCTCGTCAGGAATCTCGATGCCGAACTCTTCTTCGAACGCCATCACGAGTTCGACGGTGTCGAGCGAGTCCGCGCCCAGGTCGTCGACGAACGACGCATCCGGAGTCACTTCCTCCTCGTCGACGCCCAACTGCTCCACGATAATGCTCTTCACCTTGTCGGCAACGGCCATGTGTCTGTCTCCTACCTAACTCTTACATGTACATCCCGCCGTTGACGGCGAGAACCTGTCCAGTAATATACGACGCCTCATCGGACGCCAGAAAACTTACAGCAGCAGCAATCTCCGCGGGCGTGCCAATCCGGCCCAGCGGAATCAGGGTGGACCAGTCCGTCTTGGCATCCTCGGCCAGCGTCTTGGTCATATCCGTTTCGATGAAGCCGGGCGACACCACGTTCACCGTGACCTGGCGCGACGCAACTTCCCGCGCCAGCGACTTGCAAAAGCCAATCAGGCCGGCCTTCGAGGCCGCGTAGTTGGCCTGGCCGGCGTTCCCCATCTGGCCGACCACCGAGCTGATGGCGATGATGCGGCCGGAACGGGCGCGAATCATCGGCTTCAGCGCCGCCTGGCATAGCGTGAAGGACGCGGTCAGGTTGGTCGCAATAACTTCGTCCCAGTCGGCGCGCTTCATCCGCAGCATCAGCTGATCGCGCGTGATGCCGGCGTTGCTGACCAGGATATCGAGCTTGCCATGGGATTCGACGACGCCCTTGATCAGGGCCTCGACGGCGGCGGAGTCGTTGACGTCCACGCCACGCGACTCGGCCTTGCCGCCCGAAGCGGTGATCGCCGCGGCGGTCGCATCCGCGTTGGTGCCGCGCGCAACGCAGACCACGGTCGCCCCGCCGGCCGCAAGGCGCTCAGCGATGGCGCGGCCGATGCCGCGCGAGGCGCCGGTGACGATCGCGATTTTTCCGTCGAAGGAGCTCAGGATAGGGCCTCGATCGCCGCAAGGTCGTTCGGACCTTCGACGTTCTGAATAGTGGCGTCGGGTGCGATCTTTTTCACCAGGCCCGACAGTACTTTGCCGGGGCCTACTTCAACATAGCGGGTGACGCCCTCGGACGCAAGGCGCCGCACCACATCTTCCCAGCGAACCGGCGAGGCGATCTGCTGAATCAGCGCCTCGATCGATTCGCTCGCGGTCCGTTTCGGCTGCGCGTCGACGTTGGCGACGACCGGCACGCGCGGATCCGAGGACGCGGCGGAACGCAGTTCCGGCGTCAGGCGCTCTTCGGCCGGCTTCATCAGCGCGCAATGGAACGGCGCGCTCACCTGCAGCGCGATGGCCCGACGCGCGCCAAGCGCCTTGGCCCGTTCGGAGGCGCGGGCAACCGCCGCTGACGATCCGGCGATCACGATCTGTCCGGGCCCATTGAGATTGGCGGGGCTCACGACGTCCCCCTGCGCGGCTTCCTCGCACGCCTGCTTCACGCCGGCTTCGTCGAGGCCGAGGATCGCCGCCATGGCGCCGGTCCCCACGGGCACCGCTTCCTGCATGTAGCGCCCGCGATTGCGCACCAGGCGCACCGCGTCGGCAAATGCCAGCGTGCCGGCGGCCACGTGCGCCGAGTACTCGCCGAGGCTGTGACCTGCCACGAACGCGG
>DATMJU010000166.1:0-31224 GCA_035553795.1 Vicinamibacterales bacterium | reverse complement strand
GGTAAGGATCTGCGCTCGATAGGGCTCGAGCCGATCGTAGCCGGGAAGCGCGCGCAATCGGCTGTCGAATTCGCCAGGCTGATCGACGAGTTGCTGGAGACGCGGCCTGATGGTTTCGGTGACGCGCAATGCTTCATTGGCGCCGGCCCCGAGCACCGCCAGGAGAGGCGCCATCACCAGCACGAGCAGCAGCAGGAGCGTCGCGATGGCGGCGAGTGCCTTGCGGCCCCGGAATCGGCCGAGGGTCCACTCGTACACGGGATAGCTCAAGCCGGCGAAAATCGCCGCCAGCAGAATCGTCAGCAGGAACGCGCGGATCATCGTGACGAACGCGGCCGAGATCGCCGTGACGAGCAAGAGGAGAAAGGCTTGGCGGAAGCGTGTCTCTGTCATGACGAACCGGTCTCTTCTGCTGTCTCGCGATCGTGAGAGGAGAAGGCTCGGTCCAGCAACCGGCCGCTCGTGGATCGCAGGTTCAGAACATGTCGCTGCGCCAGTAGAGTACGTCACCGGCAGACAACCGCGGCTGCGCCGCCTTCGCTCCGAGTGACCGCACCATCAACACGTCTGGCGAAGGCTTCGCCGACACAATCGTGACCTGGGGAGGTACGAAGCCGCGAGGAAGCCAGGCGCGGATCGTCGGACGGCGCTCGACGGGTTCGCGTGCGATGAGCGCCTGGAGAATGGCGCCGACTCGCGCACCGGTGGGATCACGGTCGCCGCACTCCTCGATTGTCCATGCGCGTCCGACGACGCTGACGACGACATAGGCAGCGGCGGTGATGCCTTCTTCAGCGATGAAGAAATGCAACTGACGCGCCCCCGGCTGGCCGAGGCCTGCACGCAATCGCTTCTTCGTGATCGCGTACTGCACGAAGTCGATGTCTCGATCGAGATGGAACCGAAAGGGATCGGCGCGGATCTGTCCCATGGCGACAATGGCCGCCACATCTCGTTCCTCGCCGCCACGGATCAGCGTCATGGGGGCGCCGCGCCGTGACGACTCCGCGACACGCAGCTCGGCCTCCGTCATGGCAATCACGTCGAATCCGGCTGGCGGCTGTTCGTGGCTGATGTCTGAGAAAAGAAGCGCCATCGTCGCTCCGTTGCGCGCCGCTTCGTCGAGCAGCCGGTCCACCAGCTCCATGGCATCGGCGCGGGTGCGTTGGGCGGGCGGCGTCAGCATCGCGCCGATGCCACACACCCGCACCGGCTGGTGCTCGAAAACCGCCGCCATGTCGTATTGCGTGGCGCTCGCAAGCACGTCGGCACCATCCACCAGCGCATATCGTCGTCGGTGATGGCGACCCCACGCAGTCTTGGTCTGGGCAGCGTCGAACTTTGCGTACGCCTCGCGGCTCAGGCCGTCGAGCGAGAGGTCGGGCGCCGTCTCAAGAACGCGCTTGAGAATGACTCCCTCGGCTGGAACGATAGTCGCCACTCGACAGATTATCCGTCCTGTCCGCGGAACAGAGGTCGCGCTTCTTTGCGTACCCGCTCAATTCGGGCTCGAGGACGGCCTACCTCGCCCAGGACGCGTCGCCCGCCGAGCAGCCCCACGAGGAAGAGCACGATCGCAACCACCAGTAGCACATGGATGAATGAGCCAACGGTGTAGATTCCGACGAACCCCAGTAGCCACGCGACCAACAGGATCACGGCGATGGTGTACAGCATGTGAGTTCTCCTGCGAGCTAGCGGGGCTGTGCTTCCACGACGGCGGCGGCGGGCCCGCGCTCCGCGCGATTTCAGTCGCGCGACAGGCTGCTCCACGGCCCTACCCGGTGCTCTCGTCCAACTGTGGCCGATCGCAGGGAGAATCGCTGTGCAGTTGCGCACACCGGGCTGCAGTGATCGATGGCCGTACCTATGGACGCTCTGCGCGGCCGAAAAGCCACACACAACCATCAGTCGCGCAGCACCACGCTCAGGAGCGAATTGTTCACTTTCAAGGCGCCGTTGTAGTCGATGAATCCGAGCTTCCGAAACTTGTTCATGAAGAAGTTGACGCGCGACCGTGTCGTGCCGACCATTTCCGCCAGGACTTCTTGAGACAGCTTCGGAAGAGCGCGGTGAGACGCCTCGGGCTCACCGTACCGTGCCAGCAGCAGGAGGGTGCGGGCGAGCCGCTTTTCGGTGGAGTTGAACAGCTGGTCGACGAGATCCTCTTCGATTCGAATGTTCCTCCTCAGCATGTGCGTCAGGAAACGATCCGCGAAGGCTGGCGAGGCGTGGAGGTGCCGCACCATGTCCGACTTCTCAACGGCCAGGATCGTGGACGGAGCCATGGCCGTCGCCGTCGCCATCCGCTGCAGCTGGCCCGCCAGGCAGCCCTCGCCGAAGAAATGGCCGACCTCGAGGAGGGCGACCACCGCCTCTTTGCCCGCATGCGACAGGACGGAGAGCCTGATGGCACCCGTCTCGACATACATGACGCTCGGCGCTGGATCGCCTTGGGCGAAAATCGTTCCTGCGGGTTCGTACTCGAGGCGCTGCAGTCGCACGCCGGTCCAATCGACGGGATCAATCGGTTGGAGCGCCGGTGGGGTCTTCGATTTACTCATCGCGCGGCGCTGCACTGGGAGGAGCCAGCGCTCTCCTGAACACAGTTTATCGCCGAATGCGACTTGCGAGGTTCGGAAGGGACACGAACGCCCCAGTGTTCGGCAAGGCTTGAAAGGGTCCCTCAGGGGAGGTGCTGCGCTCAGCCTGCCGTGTGGCACGGCTCCCGTGGAATCGCGGGTCGCCGCTACATGACGGCGACGGCGGGAATGGGGACGCGCGGCAGCTCAACCGTGAAGACGCAACCCCTCCCAGGAAGATTGCGCGCATAGATACGGCCATCGTTCGCTTCAGCCCCCCACCGGCTGAAGGCGAGCCCAAGACCCATGCCCGTGCGATCGGCGCTGCGCTGCTCGAACGGACGAAAGAGCTCGTTGACATCGGCACTTGGGAGACCGCCGCACTCATCCTGGATCTCGATGAGCACGCGCTCGGCGCTGGCCCCTACCCTGAGGGTGACCGTGGTCCGGGGCCGGGTGAACTTGAACGCGTTCTGCAGGAGGTTTCCGACGACCGCGGCGAGGACTTGGCGGTCAGCCTCGATCGCCACGCCGTCGTCGATGGGGGTGACACTCAGTCCGATGCCCCGAGCATTCGCCTCCAACGCCGAAGCCGATGCGATGTCATCGATGAACCCCGCAATGAGGAATGGCTCTCGATTCTGAATCCCCTGTGTGAGACGGACCTCCGCGAGCGAGCGAGTAATGAGGGCGTGCGACGCCATGAGGGTGCGCTGAAGCACGGTGCCGGTGCTCCCGGCCACGCCGACGTTCCCGGTCTTCAGAACCTCGAACGCCATGAGCGCCGTGTTCATCAAGTTCCGCAGTTCATGCGCGAAGAACCCGAGTCGCTCGTTCCCGCGCGCGGACTCTCCGTCGATGCCGGACTGGGTTCGCTCGCGCCCGTACTCGGTCACCGCGCCCGCGATGGCATCGTCCAGGCATCGGTTCAGTATCCGAAAGTCTTCCGTGCTGATCGGTGCGTTCAGTTCCACCGCCAGTTCGGTGATGGCTTGACAGACATCGCCATAGTCATGCACGACCTGCGAGACGGTGAACCCCTGACGCAGGAGGTCATGTCCGTGCCTGATCGCGCTCTTGCCGATCTCTGGGCTCGTCGTCTCGCCGAGGCGCAACGCGTTCCGCAGTTGATCGAGAAACACCGGCACGCCGTGATCGATCTCCGCCTCCGTGGGTGGCGGAATCGACCTTGCGGCCACCTTGGCCCGGCACCGCTGGATGATCTCTTCCCGGTTCCCGGCAATGAATTCGTGAAGCATAATCCCCTCGCCTGCAACGCCGATGATACCGTTCGAGCTGAACCCATGGGTGTCCGAAAGAGCACAGGCCCAGGAATCCGTTCTGGGTTCGATTTCGCCCGAATGTGCTGATTGGGACAGCGCCCGTCGGGTCGGCGGCCCATACTGAGTGTGTGTCAAATGAAGAGAACCAGGAATCAGTATCGAACGTGCAGTCGGGACACGTGCTCGTCTCGCATCCCACCACCGTGCGCGAGCACGAGATCAGCATCGTTCCCAACGCACCTCACGCGATATCTCCCACGCACGACGCCGCGGTCAGCGACGGGCGTTCAGAAGCGGACGCTCTGGGCGTCGATGCCTGGCTGACTGAGGATCACACGCACGTTGTGAAGATCGCTTCCAATCGCACGCCAGCCCAGGAATAGGGTTCGGACGTCGGATCCTGTAGCGGCGCCGACGTGCCTCGTGTCACGGCCGGCGCCACGTCGGCGTTTCAGTTCGTGCGCTCTTTCGCCGAATATCGGTTGAGCAGCGCCATCAGTTTCGCGGCAGCCTTGGGCGCGCGGACGCCCTTGGTCACGATGTCGCGGTTCTGCAGCTTCTTGCCATAGAGCGTCGCGTTGTCGTCGAGATCCTGGCGCAGCGTGGCCCCTTCCAGCGCGAGCCCGGCGAACAAGCCCTGCGAACGCGACCACGACAGGATGTCCGCGCGCATTTGCACATCGGTTTGAGCCGTGGCCGTGCGTCCCACCGGCCCTGCCGCCACGGAGCCTTCAGCGCCCAGCGTGAACTTACTAGACAGCAGCTTGTCCGCTCCCCGTTCGCTCATGACCAACATGATCAAGTCCTTCGACGAACCGCCGATCTGGAAGCCCACGCTTCCGCCCTCGATGCGGACCGTGCCGGCGCCGACCAACCGGCTCCGCCGGTGTTCCGGCAGGACAGATACCCTTTCCCGTATTTCCCGCCCACGACGAACGCTGCGGTCTTGAGGTCCGGAACAATCACGATGCAATGCGCCTTCTCGAGGAGTTCCTGGGGGATTCCCTTGTCCGGCGTCGCCATAATCTCTGGGAACACGACCGCCGCATCGTTCAGTCGCTTTGCCGGTTCGTCGTCGGCGGCCAGCAGCGGCGTGATCGCAATTGCTGCCGCCATCGTCGTTGCCATCATCAGTTTCACTGTGCACCGTCCTTCTGCCACACGTAATGGCTCTCGATACGCGCCGGTGTCGGCGCGCGTCAACGTTTCGCCATGCGCCCGAGCACATCCACGATGATCTTCGCCGCGTCGGCCGCCACAGCGTTCGCATCCTGATTGAGCTGGCCGGCGAGACGCTGCGCCTCGTCAATTTGAGTCAACGCGGCCTCGAGCGATTTGGGATCCTCCGTTAGGTCCAGGCTCAACAGTCGCGCATTGGCCGCACGCAACG
Source organism: Vicinamibacterales bacterium (assembly GCA_035553795.1). Taxonomy (GTDB): domain Bacteria; phylum Acidobacteriota; class Vicinamibacteria; order Vicinamibacterales; family UBA2999; genus 12-FULL-67-14b. The sequence continues at coordinate 25,969 of DATMJU010000166.1, read as the reverse complement.
AAGTCCGGGCCGCCTCGAAATGGCGACTCGCTTCTCCGAAGTTGACGCTATAGATGTCCAGCCGCGCATCGAGCACGGCGGCGCGCCCTTCGAGGAGCTCGGCGCGCAGCTCAGCGATCTGGAGGGCACGATCACTGTCCGACCGACCCGAAGTACCCCAAACCCATCCCGCACCGACAGCCACGAGCAGCGCCAGGCCAATTCCCAGAACGAGCTTGGTCGTCGCCATGAACGAGTCCCTCTCGTCACACGGTAGCGCGCGAGGCGCACCGAGGCATGTTCCGTTTGAGACATCCATCGACGTTCCGGCCAAAGGCTGCGGACCGATCGACGAGGCGACTCGCTTGCCCCGTTGGTCGCCCTGGCGCTCGCCAGTGAACGCATCAGAAGGGCGCGGTACGCTCGACTTGTCGTTTGAGATGTTCCAGGTAACTGCGAACGGCCGTGCGCGACCGACGGCTGATCACCGACCGCAGGAGCGATCCCTTGAGCCCGCCCGTGCCGTCGATGCGCGATCGCGTGAGCGAGAGCAGGTAGAACCCCGGCCGGTCGGCACGGCGCTCGTCATCGACGAGAAACCGGAGCTCGAGCGTCGTCTGGAAATAGTGGCTCGCATAGAGCTGCTTGATGGCGATCACATGCGAGACGCCCGAGGGCGTGGCGGCGAGCGGATAGATCACCACATGGTTGACGCGCACCGTCGGTTTGAGGCCGAAGTCGACCGTCGACCAGTAGAAGAAATTCTCGGCGCCGGAGGGTTGACCGCGCGGGTACTCCTCCAGATATGTCAAGAGCTCCGGAACCGGCAACGGAAGACGGGCGCCGCTCGCGAGGAGCGCGCGGAACTCCTCCGCGACGAGTAACGGCTCGCCGCGATCGTCGTACTGGCCAAGCGCCGCATTACCGTTTGCCTGATACGCCTGCACCAGCTCGAGGATCAACGTGCGGGCCACTTCCTGGGCCTGCAGCGACGCGTTCGGGGATGACCAATTCACCTGATTCCGGAACCGGGTCATCGCCGCTGTCGAGAGCTTTATGTCGCAATCGCCGGGGCGGCACGTCCCCAACGCGGTGACGTCCTTGGCGGGCAGCGTCAGCGGCGCCAGGTCCTCAGGTCGCGGAGGAATGCCGAGGCGACCGATCTGGGGGATACCGGGGCCACGTTCGAACCGCTCAATGTCGCGGAACCGATCGACAAAGCGATCGGGCGGGACATCGATGTGCACGACGCCGAAGTGCGCGAGCTCCCGACGCACCGGCGTGTCGAGGCTCTTGACAACCGCGTCGCCTGCGTCAAGAGCCCGGAGATCGGCGGCCGAGAACCGCTGCTGTCGTAAGAGGTTGTTGACGAATGACACGGACTGCGCGGCTCGCGACGCGGCGGCGACCAGCAGGGTCACCCCCAAGGCAAGACCGAGGACCGCAGACAGAACGAGACGCTTGCGGTGGTTCACACGTCCATTGTCCATCGCGCTCGTCGCGTCTCATCCCAACGAAGGCCCTGACCGCCACAGCCGCGACGGCGGGCTCGACCTCTTCACGTGCGGGAGTGTGCGGCATTCACCGCGAGCGCCTTTGTGATCGGTGCGCCGACTACGCGTAGAGAGATGGAACGTGAGGCCAGCTGGAACTCGAGGAGCGTCTCACCCGCTCCAAGACGTTCTCCGAGCGCACGGTCCATGTTGAGACCGCTGACAAACTTCACGGCTCCCCAGATTGTGGCGAGAGTGAGCACCCCCGGATTCAGGAAGCTCCCCTGATTCGAACAACGCGCCGGACGTTGCGTCAGCTACCCGCGCCCACGGCGCCGGTGCGTCTTGACCATCGTCCTTGCCATCCGCATCTTGGCCGCCTGACTGTCCGTAATGTTTCGCACCTGGATCGGTCCGCATGGGCTTACGATGCTTCTTGCCGGGTGCGTCGACCACGCCGCCGCTACGCCCCTTTCGTTGTGTCGAGCGCCGCCGTAGCGGCCGGGTTGCTCTTCGAGGCCTTCATCGCGCTGTCCGCGAGTTGTTCGAGCAGCTCGGCCGCGCTGTCACGCACGCTCGCGATCTGCTTGGTCAGCGCCTCGCGGTCCAGCCAGCCCTTTGGCCTTCGCGTGCCAACGCCCCGGCGATTTCGCCCCAGCTGCTCGGCACGCCGGCCACTCGCTGCTCCATCGTGTCGGCCGGGTTCGTGCCACCGTTCGCTCGTGTTGTTTCGCTGTCGCGCTTCGCCATGCGAACTCCATTCCGCGTTCAGCCGCCCGATGAGTGATCGTGCGTACGCGGAAAACGCGAGGATGGCTTCAGCGTTACTAGCGGACCCGACGAGGATGGAAATGAAGCGCGAGCGACAGGAAGCGGTACTGACGCACAGCGAGTGTCGCGTCGGCTAACTGGAAATCGGAACTGTGTAAGAACTGTGTAAGGTCGGCCTGAAACTACCGCGAAATACAGCCATTTACGGCGTCACATCGAGGAGCAACTTAATGGCGTAAATCGTTGAATCGAATGTGCGACGAGGTGTTTAGGAGTGACTTCGTGAGCGTGACCCGTTTCGCCTTCCAAGCGTGCCTGATCGACCACTCCAGCATCTCTCCGCTTTAGAATCAACGACTTGCGGACGATCTGGAACAGTGTAGCGCAAAACCCTCCTTGCAAATCCTGCTGTTCCGACATCTCATTAGCCTTCAGCGGTTTGGCCGCTCCGATCGATTTGTTCCTGAACCAAATTGTGTAAGACCTCTCATGTCGCCCCGTCACTTACGGATGCCGGGACACGGCGTCGTAGTTCCACAATACTGAAAAGCTTACGACGACTCGCGCAAGTTCGCAGTGAGTGAGTGCTCCGTCTCAGTCCGTCTAAAGCGATGGGGCGCGGCAGCTCACGCCGCGCGCCGATGACGTCTGCGAGCGTTTCGCCAATTGCTCGGATCGAATGGCTTTGACAGGTAGCCGTCGAAGCAAACGGCTGCAAGGGCCTCAGGATCTTCGCGCATGCCGTGATCGGCGGCGGTTCTCGGGTCTGTCCGATTTGCCAAGAACTTTCGCCATTACTCGAGGTGAGCGAGGCTGTCTCGGCGAACGATTTCAAAGGCCTCGGCCGCGCCGCCGCATCAACCTTGCGCCGTGGACAGCCTACGCCGGCTCGTCGTCGGGACCGGACGCCCTTGCTGACCGCGATGAGGAGTTATGGTGCGACGCCAGACGAAACCGGCACGTTGGGCGCCGCCAGTGGCATGTCAATGATGAAGACGCAGCCCTTATCCGGCATATTGCGAATGTGGATGTCCCCGCCGTGGGCCCTGACGGCCTTTCGGGCAATCGAGAGCCCCAGGCCGAGGCCTGTCCGGTCACGTCCGCGTCGCTTGCCAAACGATTGGAACGGATCGCCTTCGCCGTCGGGAATGCCGCCACATTGGTCTTCGACCTCGATGAGGAGGCGCGCGTCGTCTGGTGTCCGTGCCCGCAGCACCACGCGCCCGCCGGGGATCGTGTACTTGAAGGCATTGTTCAAGAGATTGGTCACCGCCGACGCGAGCAGCTGCGGGTCTGCGGTCACGGCCCATCCAGGATCGCCGGGCTCGATCGCGAATTGCAGTCCGCGGGATTCAGCGTGGAGGCCGGCAGCCATCGCGATGTCGTTGAGGAACGGAGTGACCGACACGCGCTCGCGTCGCTGCTGATTGGCGGTGATTCGAATCTCGGAGAGCGTGCTGTCGACGAGGTCCCGCAGCCCCATCAGGCTTCGCCCAAGCACGGCCCCGGTGCTGCCGTTGATGGCGACCGTACCTCGCTTGAGAGTCTGATACGCAAGGATTGCCGTATTGAGCAGGTCGCGCGTCTCGTGAGCCGCGTGTCCCGATCGCTCGGATTCTTCAGTGGATCTCGACTCGGCCGTGATGCGCGCGTGTTCAGTCACCGCTTCCGCGATCGCCGTGTCGAGACAACCGTTCAGTATTCTGAATTCCTCCGTGGTGATTGGCGCATTCTGTTCGATGGCGAGTTCGGTCACGGCCTGACAAATGTCTCCGTAGTCGTGGACGACCTGAGACACGCTGAACCCGAGGGCGAGGAGGTCGCTCCCATGGCGCGTCGCGCCGGAGCCGATGGCACCCTGGGAATGTGCCGCGCCTGTTGATTCCGACCGGAGCGCCTCCGACAGTTGGGTCAGGAAGAGAGGGACGCCGTTCTCGAGTTCTTGCGCGGACGCTGAAGGCCACGGCCGAGCGGTCAGCTTTTCTCTCGCCCTCCTGATGATGGCGTCGCGATACGTCGTGATGAACTCGTACAGCATCGCATCCTCATCTCTGCGCACCCGAATCTGCCAACCGCGCCGCAACTAGAGTGTATCGCCGATTCTCCGTCTACGCCTGTTCAGTTGGAAACATGTCCCGCGTCGTGGACGAGGTGACAACGACACGCGAGCTCCCGGCTGGCCTCACGCCAATGTGAGGACAATGGATGACGAGGTGTACACTCCGCAGCATCGATGCGATCCGAAGACCAGCAGCGGCGTCTTGAGCGCGAACAGACCGACGAGAGCCTGCGCGCCGAGCGCGAAAAAGCGGATCAGACTCTTGAGGACAGCGCCATCGATGAAACGGCCGATGCTGTGATCAGCCGGGCTCGGAGCCGTGCGGACAAGATCCTGGCGGCATCGCGCGCAAAGACCGATCGCGCGTCCGTGCCAGCCACGCCCATTCCGACACTTCTCAAGCGCGAGAGAGCTCGTGAAAATCAAGTCCTTCAGGAGGAGCGAGCCACCGCGGACGAAGTCGTTCGCGAGGAACGCGCGGAGCATCTCGCGCTGCTGTGGCTCGAACGCCAAGAAACGGACGAAGACCTTTCGCATGAACGGGAGTTGTCCGACGATGCGCTCGCGACGCGCGATGAGTTTCTCGCCATCGTCAGCCACGACCTCCGAAATCTGCTCAACGCAATCGTCGGATCCGCGACGCTCATCGAAAAAGGCGCCTTGCAGACAGATCTCGTGGAGACAAATCTCGTGGAGCAGCTCGCGACCCACGCTCGGCGTATCCAGCGTGCGGGAGCGCGGATGAACCGCCTGATCGGAGACCTGGTCGACGTCGCGAGCATCGAAGCTGGCGCACTGGCGGTGACGCGTGAGATCGGCGATCCGACGACGGTCGTGACCGTAGCCGTGGACGCCTTCCAGGTGCAAGCGGCGACTGCTGGAGTCTCGCTTGCGGCGCCACCGCGCGGATGCCGCGTCAGGCGCCGAGAGCCACACGTGCGCGCGCAGAGCGGCGGGATGATGCGGCGAGTGGGAGCCGCACGAAGATCGTCGTGCCGCGACCAGAGCTGCATCGACGTCGACCGTGCCGCCACACGGACCGTGCGCTCCTTGCATGTGTCGGCGCGTCATCGACATCCGCCGCCCCGACCGGGCCCCACGAGCCTGTTGAACGCGGGCGCTCAGCTACCCACACTGCACCTGAGCGACACCGTCTCAACGGTTTTGAACTCGGAGCATCCGCGGCATCTTGTTAACAACCCTCGTCTGGGACCCCCGACGCGCCAGGCCGAGCCCGGTCGCGAGACCAGCTCCAGCCGTAGCGAAACCACACGCCGTCAGTCCCGCTAGCCATTTGCCGGCAGACACGGTTCGCTAAACAGACCGGCTAGGCGGCGATGATGGCCATCCCGGGCCGCAGTAGACGGAGAGGGACTCCCAACCGGCTAAGGGCCTTTCCCGTCTGTCACGATGGCGCAGATGATGCGATCGTAATGGTGGCGGTGGGCAGTGTCGGTGGGCAGCGCGAGTTCCGGCCGACGAGGTTCGGGTACCTGGCCCCCCTCGAGGGATGACGCGAATAATCGCGTTCCTCTAGCCTGGAACACACGACACGGAAGCCGAGATGACCGCTATGTTCTCAGGACCGATAGGCGAAAAGCTGCGCGTGCCGAGTTCAGGTGCGATTCATGGCTGACGCGAACAAACTCCGCGTGTTGCTCATAGACGACCACGCGCTCGTCCGTGAGGGGCTGAAGCGGCTCATCGATGATCAACCTGACATGGAGGTGATCGCGGACGCCGGCGACGGACATCTCGGCGTTCGACTAGCGCAGGATCTCGATCCCGATATTGCGCTTGTCGACGTGTCGATGCCGGGGATGGACGGCACGCAGGTGACGCAAATGATCGCCACGACTTGTTCCCGGGTGCGGATGATCGCGTTGAGTCGCCACGACGATGCCAGCATCGTTCGCCGGCTGCTCGAGGCTGGTGCGTCTGGGTATGTGCTGAAGCAGAGCGCCTCCACGCAATTGATAACCGGCATTCGGGCGGTTGCGGCCGGGGAGCAGTATCTCGATGCGGCCATTCGTCCGACGCCTAATCCGGCGGTGGGTGTGCCGCGGCGGGGCTCGCCTGTCCGAGCAGAGTTGAGCGTTGAGGAAGAGCGGGTGCTCGGGATGATTGCCTCAGGTCACAGCAACGCTGAAATTGCGAACCTGCTCCCAATGGAGCTTGGAAAGGTGCTTACGATTCGTGAACTAGCGATGTCGAAGGCTGGGCTGACGACGCGGGGAGAGATCGTCCGTTATGCGCAGGAGCGGGGTTGGTTAGGTGGAGGTAGCCGAGGCCGCGGTAGTTCGTGAAAGATCGACCTGTGCCCCTTCCATGACGTTTGTTACTTCCTTCGATGCCGGGTGTTCACTGTAAGGCACTCTTGCTAGCGTTCTCGCTACGAACCAGCACTCCCGGTACCGTGACGATGACGGTGGTGCCGTGGCCGGGCGTCGACTCAATTTCCACTCTGCCATTGAGAAGGAACGCGCGCTCCCGCATGCCCAACAGTCCTATTCCCGTACCGGTCCGCTCGCTGCTCGGATCAAAACCGGCTCCATTATCTTCGATGGTCATCACCAGCGTTTCGTCGCGCCGCATCAAACGCACGTCGACCGTTGTCGCCCCTGAATGTTTGCGAACATTGTTCAAGGCCTCTTGAGCAATGCGGAAGAGATTCGTTTCCACGTCGGGAGCGAACCGTCCCGTGGGCATGTTCGCTCGGTTGAATTCCGTCACGATTTTGTAGTTCTTGCCCCATACCTCTACATAGTCCCGCAAAGCAGCCGGTAGGCCGAGGTGGTAGAGCGCGGCGGGCCGCAACTCCCAGGTGAAGAGATCCAGGTTCTGGTCGACCTGCTTGACAAAACCTTGAATCTCATCGAGCTGCTGCCGCGAGGGTGAGTCGACGTTGAGCGTCTGAGCGAGTGTCTCTAGCTTCAGGTGGAGCGCCGTCATCTGCTGCCCCAGATCGTCGTGGAGGTCCCGGGCAATGCGCCGGCGCTCCTCCTCTTGCACCGACAGCAGTCGTGAGAGCAACAGGCGCACCCGCTCTTCAACCGCACGCCGATCGGCAACCTCACGTTGGAGGCTCTCATTCGCGCCGGCCAACTCCCGCGTCCGGTCTGCCACACGCGTTTCCAACGTCGCATTCAGCTCCGTGAGTTGCTCCTCCCACTGCTTCCGATCGGTCAAGTCCTGCGTGATCTTTACGAATCCACCGAAACCTGGATCGCCGACGCGGGACAGCACGCCACTCACGTATCGCCGGCTACCGTCCTTGCGAAGATGCCATCTCTCGTCAATGGCACGCCCTTCGTGACGAGCGGTCGCCAGCTCTCTTTCAGGAATTCCAGCCGCACCATCTTCTGGCGTGAAAATAATCCCGGCAGGCTGTCCAACGGCCTCGTCTCGCGTGAACCCGAACATCATCTCCGCGCCGGTGTTCCAATCGTCGATCGTACCGTCGCGCGCGATGGTGATGATCGCGTGCTGAGTCACCGACTGAAGGATGGAACGCAACCGCCCCTCGGTCAGCATCATCGCGACCTCTGAATTCTTGCGTTCGGTCACATCGACGAACGTCATCACCACGCCGTCGATCCGATCGTCGTTGGTGCGATATGGCAGCATCCGCATCGCCCACCATCGCCCGTCTCGGGTCTGCACCTCCCGCTCGATCAGCTGCAGGTGCCGCAACACCTGTTCGACATCCTCGCTGAGAGGGACCGCAGTGAGTTCGGTATGGATGTCATTGAGGGGCCGGTCGCGGTCGGCGGGGATGAGGTTGAAGAGGTCGCGCGCCTTCGGGGTAAACAGCTTCACCCGCAATGAACGATCAACGAAAATGGTCGCGATGTCCGTCGAGTTGATCAGGTTCTGAATGTGGTCCGACGCTCGAGTCTGCTCGTCGATTTTCACTCTGAGCTCTTGATTGACGGTATTGAGCTCCTCGTTCAGTGATTGCAGTTCCTCACGGCTTGTTTCGAGCTCTTCAGCGGAAGACCGCAGCTCTTCGTTGGCCGCTTGGTGCTCCTCGTTGGACGCCTTCAACTCTTCCGCCTGCGTCTCGTGTGTCTCCAACGTGAGACGGAGCTGCCCCCTCAATGCCGTCAGTTCGTTCTCGAGTTGAATGATCGCATCCGCTTGGTTGGTCGGCGCGACAGTGTGAGAGCGTTCCGGTACGGCGCCCTCTAACACTTCTTCGAAGAGCACCAGGAAATAGCCGCGTCCAAGTTCCAGTTCCCGGCGAGCGGGTCGTACGACGAGGTTCACCTGGAGGGTTGAGCCGTCGACAGTCAGCGCCAGTACGCCTGCGTCGACGGTGCGCTGAAGAAACGCCGCCTGGTAAAGAGCCGTACGAAGCTCAGCCCGCAACTCGGGTCGAATGGCTGTCAGCAGGTTGGATGACGGAACGCCCTCGGTGAACTGCAGGAAGCGAGCAGCGCCCGCAGTAAGGTGCACGATCTCGTGTTCCGCGTTCACGACGAGTGAGGGCGGCGCGTAATCCTCGAGCATGCGTTGATGAATGTCGACCGGCGCTGGCGCCGCGGACACCCTGTCGTCGATGGGCGCATGCTGCGATGTGCGTGCGGGCGCGAACGGCCGTGTGACCGGATCTGGCATTGAGACAGGCCGCCGCGGCACGCCCGCCCGGCTCTTGAAAATGCGCGAGACGTTGTCGACCTCGGCAAACAGACGCCCAGCGCCATCGATCGACTCCGACGAACCGAGGAAGAGGAACCCACCCGGGTTCAATGCGAAGTGGGCGACTTCGAAAAATCGCTGCTGCGCTGTCCGATTGAGATAGATGAGAAGATTTCGGCAGCAGACGAGATCGACGTGGGAGAACGGCGGGTCCTTCAGTACGTTGTGACGGGCAAAGAGCACGTGCTCGCGGAGGTCCTTGCGGACGCGGTAACGCTCGCCCTCCTGAGAAAAGAAACGCCGCAACCGCGGCGGAGATACATCCGCGGCGTCATTCAACGTGTAAGCGCCCTCACGCGCTATGCCCACAGCGCGGTCGTCGAGATCGCTGGCAAACACCTGAAACGCAAGGGGCTGCGCCATCTTCTCGACCTGCTCGTCAAGTAACATCGCGACGGAGTAGGCCTCCTCGCCTGTGGCACAGCCAGCCACCCACACGCGCACCGTGTCCTCCGTACCCGTCTTCCCTTGAACGAGCGAAGGAACGACATCGCGTTCGAGTGCCTCCCACGCCTCACAGTCGCGAAAAAAATTCGTGACGCTGATCAGGAGGTCTTTCAGGAGGGCGTCCGTCTCCCCAGGATGATCGCGGACGATTGCGGCGTACTCCGCGAGGGTCTGCACCTGGTGGACACCCATACGCCGCTCGAGTCGCCGCAGCACCGTGCCGCGCTTGTAGTTGGAGAAATCATGTCCGGTCCGCACCCGCAGCTGCGCGAAAATCTCGCGCAGTGGCGCATCATCATCGCCGCCCGGAACGGCGGCGTCGGCCGGCAGATGAATCCGGTCAACGGTGGTGCGGTACGCGAGGATACGAGCCGGCATCTCCGTCGCCGAGATCACCGCATCGACCAGACCGGTAGCGATGGCATTGCTGGGCATATCGGCGAACTCCGCTTCCGCCGGGTGTTGTACCAAACAGATGCCGCCGTGCTCTTTCAGGCGCTTTAGCCCCATCGAGCCATCTGCGCCTGTGCCCGACAGCACGATGCATACCGCGCGCGAACGCCGCGCCTCCCCCAAGGCGCGGAAGAACGTATCCACGGGAGCGCGACGGTCCTCCACCCTCACGATTGGGGAGAGCGTCAAAACCCCGTCGTCCATCGACAGACTCTGGTTTGGCGGAATCACGTACACATGATTAGGGGCGACACGGATGGGTTCGGTGACTTGCATCACGGGAATCGCCGTCGACCGCTGGAGCACTTCCGCCAGTTGGCTCTCGTGGTCGGGGGACAGGTGAAGAATCACGACATAGGCTGCGCCACTGTCCGGAGCCACGTGTGTGAAAAACGATTCGCAGGCGTGAATGCCTCCAGCAGACGCGCCAATCCCAACCACCAGAAATTCGTCGGTCGGCACGCGCTATTCCTCCGTGGGGACGAGCGCGACGCGTCGTCCGACCATTTCGCGAAGCAGTTCGAATTGGTCCGTAACGAGGGCAAGTTGCTCTCGCAAACGCACACTGTGTCCATCCGAAGCGTCCGACCGGTGCTGTGCCATCCGTTCAAGGAGAAACCGACCCTCCTCGACGGCCCGGACGGCGGACCACAAGGCATTCTCGATGCCTTCGCTCAATGCCGTCAGCAAGGTCTCCGCGGAATACGCGTGGCCCGTGTGGCAGCGAAAGCGGAGGATGCCGCGCTCCTTTAATTCCAGCAACACGCCATGACAGTCAGGACACGCAAATATCGACGGCTCACCAATGCGCTGCACAGTCCGGTCCACGGCACGGTCCTCCTTGGCGATAGCGACCTCGACGCGGAGCTCTTCGGGGGTTTCGATGCGCACGCCTTCAACGTCTCTGGCCGTTGCCTCACAGAGTGCGCCCACCATTTCCGACATGGGCACCATGTAGTCAGCAGCGAGATGTCGAAGAGCATTTGTGGGCATGGCAGGAAACAGCGCGTCACGCGGGTCCTGGACGATCGCAATGCCGCCCAACTGCTTGATGGTCCGAAGGCCCGCTGAACCATCGTCCAGATTTCCAGTCAGAATCACTCCCACTGCGCCGTGCCCGTACACCTGCGCCGCCGATCGGAACAGGGGATCGATGGCAGGACGAAACCGGTTCTCCTTCGGGCCGCGGCCCAGACACAAGCCGCCGGGTTCAATGAGGAGATGATGATCCGGGGGGGCAACGTAAATGTGCCCAGCCTTCAGCTGCATGCCCGTTGCAGCGGTGACCGCCGGCAGGGCGCCAGCGTTCGCCAAGATCTTGCCGAGGAGCCCAGGGGACTGCGGAGATGTATGGAGCACCACGCAGATGGGTGCTGGAAAATCAGGCGGCAAGCCGCCGACCAGTTGCCGTAGTGCCTCGATGCCGCCCGAGGAGGCGCCGATGACCACGATGCGTTGCGCCGCCATAGACGTCACACCCCCAAGCCGCCGGAGATCAACTCCGACTTGACGATACTACCGTGCGCGGAAGCGCTCGAGGGCGAACCTCGCAGCGAGTTAGCTCAACCGGTTGTCCGTGGCGCCGTCGATTCAGAGGCTTCTGCTCAGGCGCGGACGACTTGCCGATTGGGGGAACCGCAATCGAAACGCACGAACCAGCACGGCGGCGTCCGCCGGCAAGTGCTCCTCAGAACTGTGTAGAAACTGTGTAAGGTCGCCCCGGAACCGCCGACAAATACCGACGTGTACGGGGTCCCATCGAAGAGCATTCTGTGGCGGGAAGTCGTTGAATGGATTGCGCAAAGAGGTGATTCAATGCCGCTCGATGAGCGTCGCCGGAGTCGATTTCCAAGCGTGCTCCTTCAACCACTCGGACATCTCTCCGTGTCTTTAGAATCAGCAGTTTACAGGCTAGTGGCTGAGCCGGCAAACCCGAATTGTGATAACGATTGTGATAGACCCCTTAATCTCTAGCGATCACTTACGGCGATTTGGTCCAGCTTGGCGACGGGGGCGATAGTCAACAGAGCCGTCCCGACTCCGACGCTCCAGTATAGAACGCCAGCGGCCCTCTGATGGCGCGCCTCAAAACGAGAACTGAACGCCGATTCTGGGAGCGAACAGCTTCCTGTCGCGGCGAGCACCCGTAATCCCCACCCGGTGGCGGCGGCCTTTGCGGGGGCGGCTTCGCGGCAACTTAGCCGTGCGCACCCAGCTCTGCTCTCGCCGAGGCCGGGCGAAATTGGGCCTAGACGAGCGCGTCCAGGGCTTCCATGAACCGCTCCGAGTAGAGAACGGCCGCGCGTTTCACCCAGGACTTCGTGATCAGGAACATCCAGGAGAACAGCAGAAGGCCGTCGATGGCAGCAACAAAAGGCTGCACCAGGCTGATCGACTGGTGCGCGTTGACGGTGCCGTAAATTTCGGGCCCGACGCTGACAAGCGCGACGAGCGTGACGGCGATGCCGGCCGGCTTCAGCGCCCACAAGTTGCGCCTGAACCCGTAGTGGATGTTTTCGCGGTGGACATCCGCAAACTTCTCCTTCTGAGCTCGCACCAGCCCGCGTAGCTTGTCGCAGCAGGCCGTGTAGATTTCAAGGGCTCCCTCGGGGTCCCGCTGCTCGTCGGCGGCGGTGGGAATCTTGATTTTAGGAAACAGTTTGCCCAGCTTCTTGTGCCGGTCAGCGAGAATGACCTTATTCGGCGCATGCTGATGGGAGAGCAGCCGTTCGGTTGGACGTCCGCCGAAGGACTCAAATAGCTTCGGCTCCTTCCGCTTGCCGATGTCCCCGACGAACTGCGCCAGCAGGAAACTGCCCCCGGCCTGGACGATGAGCGCGATACCGCCGCCCCAGCCCAGGACGGCGTCAGGGGCCAGAGCCACCACGGCGAGGGCGGCCGGCAGAATCACCAGCAGCGCGGGCATAAGGCGAGCTCGACGGTCGTACTGGTCCATGCCGATCCCGAGGTTCCCCAGTTTCACTCTTCCTCAACCTCGTTGTAGAACGGCAGCGGCGTAGAGGTTCCCCAGCCCGCCCGTACAGGATGGTCGTTCCAGTGGACCTTACCCATACCCTCGGTAGCGTGAACGGCGACGCCGCGGCGCCGGTAGGCGTTGGTCACCCTCTTCGACGGGTGCTTCAGCGCCGATTTGGCCGACGACACGAACGCCGTGCGCGGCATCGGAGAACCAGCCGGGAGCTTCGGCCCCAGCATGTAGTTGAGGATGGTGGGTCCGACACTGTGATGACTGCCGTGGTGCGGCACCTGAAAGAACTTGATCTTGCTGTAGTCGACGCCGTTAGCGTACAGGTAGTCGACGGCCTGCGTCAGAGCCGGCGCTCCGGTATCACCGGTCAGGAGCCAGTACTCTTCGCCCGCGTTAATAAGCAGGACGGTGCTCGAATTGTTCTCAGCGCTGGTGCTGCACGAATCGCTCAACGTCTCGACATCCCACCTTTCCTCGATCTTCCGCTTCACCGCTTCGATGACGCCGCCCCCGTAGTACGAGGCCAAAGAACCCAGCGTAGACTTCGCCGTCGGCGCGCAGTCGAAGTCGCAGAGCAGCTGCTGATAGTACGCCCGAGACGGCCCCGCGACGTAGACGCGATTGCCGCCCGCAATGACGCCCTCGCCGGAGAACGGCTCGACGATGGTAATGCCTTTCCGGATGGCGATCTGCTCGATTGTCCTCGCCGCGCTGAGCGACCGGGTGAACTTGTCGGACAAGCCGCGCGTTGTCAGCCGGCCGTTCGTGAACATGCTCCGGATGTTCTCGGCATGATTCCACGGCCGGTGCATCCACAGCATCTGGACATCCATCTGCTCGACGACCGGCTCCAGTCCCAAGCAGTGGTCGTCATCCGGGTGCGACGAAATGACGACGTTGACAACGTTCGTTCTATAATGCGCCCGCACGTGCTCGACCAGCTTCTCGCCGTCCTCCGTGTAGCCGCCGTCCACGATGCCGACGAACTGATCTTGGGGGCCGCCGTGCAGGTTGCCGATGCGGAAGGCGATAGCGTCCCCGCTCTTGTCGCCGCGTTCGACGGCAAGAAAATCAATCTCGTAACCCATCGGAGTACACCTCATCTAGCCCGAGAGATAACCGCGCAGCCTGCCTGGACTGGTAGAGCGGCGCTGATCCTCATCGATGTGTAAAGACCTCAGCAAGCAGCACGGTGAACGCGGCGCCCTCGCACGCGATCATCATCACGCCCGGTACACCATCGGCATCCATGTGGGACGACAGCCACGACAGCACGGTCAGATCATCACGGCTCGGCGTGCATGCGCACCCGTCAGGATGCGAATGCCATTCGCCGACGTACTCCAGTTGGCCAAACGTTCGCCTCTGGGCATCCTCCAGTTGCTCGTGAAGCCCTTCGACCCCGCGGATATAGAGCGTCGTCCGCTCTTGGCTGTCGAGCGGTGACGGGAGCGTGTCCACGACGTAGACTACGCGACGTTCGACATCGAACGCTCCGAGCAGTACTCCGCCGGTCTCGTTCGGCAGCCTGGCCTGCCGCAGGCTCGCAATCGTCGCCGCCAGTCCGTCATCGTAGACGACCGTCCAGTCCCCGATTGGTTGGCGCGTGACCCTGCGGGCCGACGCGCCTAGCGCCACCACATCGTCCGATCCCTCAGACGCCTGCCAGATCTGGATGGCGGCATCATCTCGGTCGGCAATGTCTACCAGTCGTCGGGCCGCGATTGCAGCATGAAGGGCGACTTGCGCCTGGGGAAGACGCACACTGACCTCCCGACACGATGCCCCGTACCTCATTTGGCCGTCGGGCCGTCGGAAGTGGTCGCGGAGTCGAGCATCCCTCAGGACGGCGCGGTAGTACTGCATCTCGAGCGCATCTAGGCGGGTTTCTCGCCGAGCGTCTTCTGCCAACATGACCAGATCACTGCCCACGGGATTGAGGAACAACGAGACTCGCTTCGTCGTACCGGGGGCATCGTGCGCGAGATAGCGCGACACTGGAATCGACGCCGCCATATCGAGAACAAGGTCGGCGTTTGCGAAACGCTCATCGAGCCTCTCGCGCTCTGGGCCCGGCTGGAGCACGTCCGCGACGATCGCCTGGAAGGCCGCTGCGCCGTCCGTCAATCCGTTCGCCGCAACCGCGAGCACATTCACCTTGTGATGGCCGGTTCCGAATCCGGCGATGGCATGCCGCGCCAGATTGTGCGGAAGCAGGCGGTCGCGATCGACGAGAGCCCACAGACCCACCGCTGCGCGCGCGGCGTTGAGGACCACTTGCGAGCCAAGCGCTCCCGCACCGATGGCGACGATCCGACGATCATCCGACTTCTCTCTGCCGTTCAGCAGAGCGGCTTGGTGTCGCGATATTCGAAACACTACGGACAGGGCCGTGAGCGGCGCGTCGTGACCGCGGCGTTCGTCGGCCATTGGAACCATTAGGGCGAATCCGCGTGGCCCTGTCTCCCAGACGCCAAGGGCCACCCCCGCCTCGAGGACGGAGGGCCCAAGGAATGCCCACGTCTCGATCCGCTCGACATCGCCAGCGTCGGTGCGCCGTTTGGGAATCCGCACGACGAGAAGCAGGCGGGCGGCCAGCGCCGCGGCTTCGCGGGGCCACTCCAGGAGGAGGCGCCGCAGAACGCCGACCAGGTCATCTCCACCGGCAGCAAGGAAGGTGTGCAGGTCACCAATCGTCCGTGGCATCGACACTATAGGCGCGGGCCCGCGGGGCGATGCAGCGAACGACAGTGAGAACCAATCTGGCGGCTTGGACGCTTCGTCGCCAGAGGTCAAGTCGACCTGGATCAGACACCTCGCCCGGTGCTCATCGATGCCGGTTACTCGGAGGCGCACAACCTGGCCAGCGTCAGGCCCGGTAATGGGCGTGGTGAGGGCATATGGGAGGATGACCTGATCTCCGGTCCCCGCGAGCACCTGCTCAAGTGGCTGGTCGTCGGCATGGAGCTCGCCTCGGGCGGTGAGTCTGAGCCAGTCCTGAAGGCGTCGGATGAAGAATGCCGAGGTCCACCGCCGCCGGATGTCGGCGTACTCCTCCTCGAACAGGCACAAGCTTTTCGGGATGGCGTCGACAGGAGGATTCAGGTGGGCGGTGGCCGGGAAGTCTTCGCGCAAGGCGAGGACCTCGGGCGTTCTGGCGTCGAGGTGGTCGAAGGAGACGGCCATGCGCTCGACGGGCTGGATGTCGTGCTCCCGAAGCTGCGGGACCTCCGTCTCGACATCCAAGACCACTACGTCGGCACCCTCGGCTATCCGGCTCTCGACGAAAGACGCATATGGCAGGTCGCCACGCTCCACGCGCGCGGCCAAGTCCCGGCCCTTGGCCGTCCGCAGGCTACCGCGATCGACAAGGTCACCGGGGGCGGCGACGTACGAGGTCATCATGAATGGTGCCCGTGCGCCCCTGCGCGCGGCGCCGCCACGGATGTGACGGTCACGGACGCCGCGACCGCCCGCTTCCGGATGGTCGCCTTCCGATGGTCGATCGTGATGACCAACGGTTCCGGCGCCGACACCTTCGGGTGCTCCATCGTGACGACGAACGTGCCGCCGTGCGGGTTCTCCCGGTAGTACTTGGCAGCCTGCCGATGGGGCGGCTGGTCCGTGTCCTCGGCTGGAATCGGATCGCTGGTAGAGACCAAGATCGCGCCGGGCTGATCCTGCTCTTCCAGCAGCCATCGCACGGCTTCGACAGGCTCCGTCTTCTCCTTGCCCTTATCCGGCCCGAGAGAGAGATAGCTGCAGTGGTGAGGCAGCTTGAAGACATCCCATTCCAGCCGCTCCTGGCGGTTGTGGAACTTGGTGATGCGAACGATCTCAGTCCAGGCGTCGTGAGTTGTATCCGCCGCAAGAATCAACTTGGTCTGGCGGCCTAGCACCTCGAACACCGCCTGCATAACGAGTGAGCAACTGTTGCGGTCGGCCAGACTTCCATCGTCCTGCCGGCTCGCGAATGGAGAGTGCACGAAGAACTCGACGCCCTGCCCGGACAGCGAGAATCCAGGAACCAGCTGTCCGGCGTCCGTGATCAGGTGCGCTCGGGACTCAAGGCTCAGGCCCTGAGCCCGAAGCCAGGCCTCCAGAGCTCTTGGGCGGGAAAACACGCGAATGCCCTCACCCTTCTTCAGCCGATAGCGAGCCTCCGCCTGAATCACGCGGCCTTCCTCTGCGAGATCGGACCGGTCTTCACAGATCGCACCGGCCGGCACCCACATCTCCTCGATCTTGATCCGACCGTCGCCTTGGTACTTGGCGGCGTGGCGCAACTCGAAGAACTCGGTCGCTCCACAGAAGTGGTCGGTGTCCAGGTGGGTGAACGCGACCACGTCGTAGAAGTCACGTTTCGCCGCCCTCAGGTCAGTTCTCAGCTCCTGCTCGAGGTCGACACGCTTGTCCTCGGGGTCGTTCGCATCCCTCGTGTTCGCGTAGTCGAACAGGATCTTCCGGCCCCCGGCCAGATCGATGCGGCAACAATCCGCGTTGCCAAGGGGATACATGGTCACGGTAT
This sequence comes from Vicinamibacterales bacterium, assembly GCA_035553795.1. GTDB lineage: Bacteria > Acidobacteriota > Vicinamibacteria > Vicinamibacterales > UBA2999 > 12-FULL-67-14b. The sequence goes on along the minus strand of DATMJU010000166.1, from coordinate 8,549 downwards.
ACATGACACCTCACGTCTCAACCGTCGCGCCCAGGGCGACGTGCCCGGGCCCACCAGGTGCGACACTGAGCTGATGAGCCCACTTGCAGTCTAGAGGTTCAGGCCGGCGGAGTGTTCGGCGGAGGTGTGTCGGAAACTTACGAATGTTTCCGTCAGACTTCTGGGCGGTTCCTGGCGAGCCTATCGGCCAGATTCGAGATCTCTCGATCGCCAATCGAGCGCAGGTTGTCGATGCCGCAGTCACCGATCACGACGTTGCTGGTCAACGTGTAGGTCCCATGGTAGTCGTTGTCAATGATGTCCAATCCAGATGGCAAAGCGCTCTTCAGCGCCTCGCGAAGGACCGAGATGCCCTTGAAGCCCTGATCGGATTTCGCGCCCAAGTCGATCTTGTGGACGCCCTTGCCTTCGAGGTGGGCCACCATGAGGCGGAGCAGCACCTTCAAGCTCCCGTCCGTCAGCTCAACCGCCTTCTGACCCACTGTCACACGGGTCCGCCGACCGATTCTGTCGCCAGGAACCGCCAGTTGCACGTCGGTGTTCGGCTCGGTGACGACTTCTGGGGGAGCGAGCCCGCAGCGATCGTGGGCCGACCTGCCGCTCCTCTCAAGCGCGCGGCGCACCGCCTGTGACACCTCACGACTCTTGAGCGGCTTGTGCACGACGTCGCCGGCGCCGTCCTTCATCACGTCGACGGCCGCCGACACCTCATTGGCGAACCCGCTCACGACGATCACTGGCAACCAAAACGCCCGGCCCGTATGCTGCGGATACAACTGGCGGATCTCGCGGAGCAGCGCGTTCCCGTGCTCGACATGCCCTCTAATCGCGTCTGGAGTGCGCTTGATCTGCAGGTCGAGCAGGATGAAGCAGAACGCCGAGCCACGCAGCGCCTCCAGGGCTTCGCCAAAGCTGGGTACTGCCACATGGTCGCAACCGACGGAACGCAAGATTTCGACCAGATCTTCGACGGTCGCCTCGTCGTCTTCGACAATCAGCGCGCGGTGTCTGGTCGTCATCGATCCACTACCGGTGGGTGCGAAGCGTAAGGCGTACAACCGTGCCTCGTCCCGGCTCGCTGTCGAGATCCACTCGGCCTTCGTGCTCTGACTCAACGATCTTGACAGCCAGCGGCAACCCAAACCCAGTACCACCAGACTTCCTGGTCGCAAAGAGCTTCACCGCGTCTGCCTTGACCTCGGCCGACATCCCGCAACCATGATCCTCGATAGTGATCGCGACGAGTCCCTCCAAGCGCTCCGCACGAACGACGATTGGTGAACGGGACTCAAGGCCGTCGTATGCATCGACGGCATTCTCCAGCAGGTTCGTAATAGCTTGTACGAGGCGTGGGCGCGCGATGTCCGCGACGAGGCTTGAAGGCACAAGGACGTTAACGGCCGGGTCCGTGTTCACGGGGTCTCGGCGCCTGACCAACCCAGCGGCTTCAACGATGACATCTCGCAGCGATTCTGCGCAGAATGTCAATTGCGGCTGCTCTGTGTAAGCCCGCATGGCGCCAAGCACTGCGCGGAGATGCTCTACTCGCCGTTCTATTCGGACAGTCTCTTCGCGCATGCCCTCGTGGGACGGCTCGGGGCCTGACAGCTGCTCGCGAAGCCGCTCTGCCGACATTGCCAGTGGCGACAACAGGCGAATGACCTCGTGATACAGCTCGCGTGCGAACGTGTCGGCGATCTGCTCTGCTGCACGCCTGACGGCCTCACGCCCTAGAAGTCCGAACCTCGCTTCGATGTCGTCCAGCGTGGCGTTCACGCGCTGAGCGTGCTGTTTGCCAAGCGCACTGGCGGTTCGGGAATCGCGACGCCTGAGGGTCGCCTGCTGTGCAGCCTGGCGAACACGCTCATTGTCATCGCGTATGAGTCTGGCAAGGGCTGGCTCGAAGACCGGATGGGCGACCCCCGCGGCGGTGTTGGCCACCGCTCGGCGCACCTCCCACTTGGGATGGTGCGCCATCCCGGCGAGCTTTATTGCCACTTCGTCCAGCATCGGATCCCCGATCACGGCAGTCCTCGCCCAAGCGTCAGCGCGTGCCACTGCCTGTAGCAGGGTTGACCAGTCCGCGGCATCAAGGGCTGCAAGGAGGGCCTGGTGTCGAGTCCGGTCAGTGCCCATAGCGATCTTTTCGCTTGAGAAACGCGTCGCGTCCTCCCTCGAGAATCCTCTCGATCTGATCCTTACACTCATCAACAGTACCGACCTGCCGCAGCGTGGCGTGTTGGCCATCGGAGGCGAAGACGAAGACGCGCTCCGCGTCGCCGAGGACAGGAATGTTCGGATTATGTGTAACGAAGATCACCTGCCGGCTGCCCTTCACCGCCCGCAAGGCCGTGACGATGGTTTCGTACACGAATGCGTTGTCGAGGTTGTCTTCGGGTTGGTCGATGAGAAGTGGCCGTTCGCTCTGCGTCAGGAGGATTGGTAGGATCGTTGTGCAACGTTGTCCGGTCGAGAGCTGAGTCGACTCTTTGAATGTGTCCCCGTCAAGCAGTTCGATTGACGGACGATCATCGAGGTCCACGGTCTCGATTGTGTAGTACGTGCCGCTTGACCTGAGCGAATCGACCACCTTTCGAGCGCGTTCCTCGTCGAAGCCGACTCGTTCGACGAGCGGCGCATAGTCTCCGGCTGCGACGAAGCCGGCCAGCTCGCTTGGCAGAAAGGTTTGAGCCAGCTTCTCGGCCACGACTCCCTGTTTGACCCCGGCTCCCTTGAGGGCATCCGCGATCAGGTCGCGGTACTGCTCGAGTTCGGCGGCCTGAAGCACCGACACCCGAATACTCGGAAACTGACTCGTGAGGCGCTCAGCGGTCTGCTTTCGAAGGGCGAAACGCTGATCCCTCAGCTCCGACGCCCGCCGCAGTAACTCCTGACGGGATACCAGAGACTCCGCACGTTGTTGCTCCTTCGCCCTCTGCTCGGTGGCAGCCACCTGTGCGTTGGCGAGAGCCTCCTGCAGCGTCGCGCGCTCGACCGCCCGTCCACCCTGTTCCTCAGAGGCCGCGATCGTCGCCCTGTAGTCCGCTTCCTGAAGAGCGTGCTGAACGGCGAGATCGGATGCGAATGACGTAAGGCGTGTCTCGGCATCAGTAGCCGCTCCCGCGATGGCCTTCACGGCTGCGTCTAACTCACGGGAGAACAGCTCAAGGTTCACAAGTAACTTGCCGAAGAGGTCGCCATTGGCCCCATTCTGAATTCCATCGTCGATCTGCGACTCAACGGTCGCGCGGAAGGCCGCCTGGCTTGAGCGAACTTCACGCACGACTTTGTTCAGAGCCGTGACTAGGGCTCCGGGAACTCGCTCCTCCCTGACCCGGAGGCTCTTTGCCAAGTGCCCTGCGTTGATTCGCGCGGCATCCGGCCCGCTGACTTCCGTGAATCCCTTGAGCTTTTCTTGAAGCACCGGCAATTCTGACGCCTTGCCGCGAAGATCGTCGATCTCCTCGTCAAGCCGCCGAAGGTCGATGCTGGACTGGTCCAGATCGCGGTGCAGCTGCTCGATCTCGCGTGCAATCGCCGATGCGTCGTGCTCTCGAAAGCGGTCTAGCAATTCAAGCTGGGCGCCCGGGCTCGAAGCCATGTCTTCGATCTCGTTCTGGCTGAACACATCGGCACCGAAGATCTGGTCTCGGTCGAGGGACACTGGCACTGCCGTTCCAGCTTCGTTCAGGACTTGAACAGTTTCGCTGGCAGCTCGGCCCGCTGAGTACTGCATGTTGGTCTTGGTGCGCAGATCGATCGTCAGCCTCCCGGATCCGAGATTCGCCTTGACCAACGAATCGATTGCCTTGTAGCGCGCACCACTGATCTTCGGATCCGGCATCAAGCCGAGGCCGAAACGCAGGAATTCCAAAGCTGTGGTCTTGCCGGCACCGCGTCCGCCAATGAGACAGTTGAGGCCATCGGCGAAGTCCAGCGTCAGTCCACCTAGGAACCCACCCGTTACAGTGAGACGCAGGACCACGTGATGCGCGGTTGGGGCTCCGCCTTCGTGAGCTACACCCTTGGGCTCAGGAGACGTGTTCGGGCTAATCCGTTTCGAAGCCATGGTTCGTGAACTTTAGTGTTCGGCCATTCTCAGTGACGGTGCGAAGAACCTGCTCGGAGGGCCGCACCAGGCCATCTGCGCCTCGATCTCCAGCGTCAGCGGATCGACCAACGATGTGTGGACCGCTAGGACAGGATCGAAGAGGTGTGCGAGCCGGATTCGGTGGGCTTCCGAGACGAGGCGGAAAAGAGCGCCGTCCACGTCGAGGGTCCACGGGCGCCCCTTCTCGACGACCTCGAAACGGGCCTCGTCGCCGCGGTACAGCAGCTCGTTCGCAATCTTGCCGGCCGCCGTCTTGTACGTCAGTTCGAGCGCTTCGGAACCGAACCACTGCGTGCTGACGACAGTGACGAGGACGTCCGGAGGAATGCCCTTGACAGCGGCATTTGTTCGGAGATCCTCTAGTTTGTTCATCTTGGTTGAAAGGCCGCGGCCACCGTGAATCCGTTGAGAACCAGCTCATCCGCTGACTGCTACCTTACCCCCACCATCTCCCGGAAACCAGCCCATATCTGACGGCGGTGAAAACGACGCGATTGGGATCATATGGCGGCTTAGCGGATGACCGGCTCCTCTCAATGGTCCAGATTGGCGAAGATGCGTGACAGGGCAGGTCACACCATCGATCCGAAGCGTACAACCGAGGCAAGAGTATCCGACCCGGCTCGGCGCCGATCGGAACGAACAGGGCCCCTCTATCGTTCTGATCCTCCATCAACGGCAACCGACGAACCCCACCCGCCTCAATTCTACGTTTGGATGAGCTTGTGGAGTTCTGAGCGCTAGTAGTAGAAGTAGTCGGCGCCCCTGCGAACCTGGGAAGGGAATCATGACGTGCGACCGTTATCATCTGGTCAGCATCGTCGGTACGTTGCTCGCGCTTCTTCAGTGCACCCCCGCTGTCGCGCAAGTCGCTGACGCGCATAAACTGCTCGCCGAAGCCGACCGCCTCGCCTGGCTCCGGGTTTGGACCCGGGCGGAGCCGCTCTACGCGAAGGCGCGTGAGGCGTTCATCGCGAGTGGCGACGAACGGAATGCTCTCTATGCGGAGGTGAACCGGCTGCGCGGCCAGCTGCCGACACTGGCCGTTCCGGAAGTATCGGAGCGGCTGAGCGAGTACCTCGACAACCCCCTCGTCCAATCGGACGACCGGCTCCGTCTCCGCGTGTTGATTATCAAGGGCGAGACGGACGAGGATCTCGATCCCTCGCTTTCCCAGCGCTCCTGGACCGAAGCGCTCGCTTTGGCGCAGAAGCTCAACGAGCCGGCGTGGGCCAACCGCGCCCGCGGCGAACTCGGACTCGTCGCGTTCCTGCAGGGCGACACCAACACCGCTGTCGTCAATTTGGGCCAGGCGATCAAGGTTGCCGAGACGAACGGCGACACGTCGTCTCTCGTGCGCTGGCTGACGCTGTTCGGGCACGGCTTCGTCGAACTCGGACGGCCGGAGCAGGCGTTCGACTTCTACGAGCGCGCTCTGAAAGTTGCTCGTGCGGTCCCGGAGCTGCAGATGGCGTTCATGACGCTCGTCGGCCAGGCCGACGCACTCGCAGGCGTCGGGCGATTAGACGAAGCCGAAGCGCTCGTGAAAGCGACGTTGGCCGAGGCGGCGAAAGAGGGCGCGCTCGGGTATCAGGCGGAGCTCACGGTTCGCCTCGCTTCTATCGCAGCGGCACGAAAACAGACGGACCAGGCGCTCGAACAGTTGTCTCGCGCGGCCGAGTTCGCAAATGCTGCAGGTGGAAATCGGATTCTCGCGACGATCGGCCTGGAGCGCGGCAGACTTCTTCGTGAAGCCGATCGACCGAACGACGCAGAGCGTGCATACCGCGAGGGGATCGCCGCGTCTCGGAGCATGGGCGAGCGGTTGCTCCTCCCTCGGCTGCTCGCGCAACTCGCCGATCTGCAACTGTCACGTGGCCGGCGCGCTGAGGCGTCCGAACTGCTGCAAGAGGCCGACGATATTCTCGAAGGACTCCTCACGAACGCGAGCAGCCCGTGGGTTCGAGGTCGAATCCTCGGAAGCATGGACGCAGTGGTGTCCGCGCGGATCCGTCTCGAGGGCGAACGCGCGGGCTCTGATCCCGCACGGCTGTTTGCCGTGCTCGAGCGTGCACGCGCGCGGTCGCTAGTCGAGCTGTTGCACTCGCGCCCCCTCAGCGACGTCCATAGGTCGACGGACCTGCGCGCCGGAGAGCGGCGGATCACAGCCCTGCAAATGCAGTTACTTCGCACGACGAACCGCACGAACAGGCAGCGCTTGCTGGACGAGATCTTCCGTGCCGAGGAAGCGCTGGCGCCTATGACTACGGAGCTGTTCGCTCGGTCGCGCACAAGCGTGCGGCGTCCCGTGACGATTCGCGCCGTTCAAGCCGCGTTGCGGCCGGACGAAGTGTTGTACGAGATTGCGCTCGGCGAGCCTGCCTCCTTCGGTATCATCGTCACCCGGGCGACGGCGCGTACCGTTCGGTTGTCGGCGCGGAAGGCGATCCAGGCTCAGGCCGACGTTCTGGTTTCCGGCGCGCGGGGCGGAACAGACATCTCATCGGCGGCGAAAGCCCTGGGTGCGACGCTCCTGACCGGTCTGAGGGAACTGTCCTCGCACCGTCGATTGATCATCAGCGCCGAAGGCACTCTGCAGCAGGTTCCCTTCGAACTTCTGGAGCCCTCGTCCAGTCGCCGCCTTCTTGAAACGCACGTGGTCTCGTACACGCCTTCCGCATCGATTCTGACCATGCTGCGGACGCGGCCCGCTTCCGTTCACACCGGGCGAGGCGCACTTGCCGTGGCTGCATCCCCGACGCCCAACATGGGGACGAACGGCGCCAGCGGCAGTCTTGGCACGAACGGAATCTACGACCTGAACGCGGCGCAGCTGCGGCCGTTGCCCTTGGCCGTCGAGGAAGCAGAAGCCGTTCGCACGGCTTTCGGCGCGGGTGCGACTCACGTGCTTGTGCGAGACACGGCGACGGAAACGGCCGTCAAGGCGCAGCCATTGGGCGAGTACCGTGTCTTGCACCTGGCCGCCCACGGCATCATGAGCACGAAGGTTCCGGCACGTTCAGCCATCGTGCTGCGACCGTCGGAAACGGAAGACGGCCTTCTCCAGGCGCGCGAGATTCTGAACCTCCGATTGAACGCCTCGTTGGTAACGTTATCGGCGTGCGATACGAGCACCGGCGCTGCACAGGGACAGGATGGGGTCGCCAGCCTCGTTCGTCCCTTCGTGGCGGCCGGAGCGCGAGCAGTCGTGGCGAACCTCTGGGCCGCGGACGACACCTTCAGTGCCGCGATGATGCGGGAGTTCTACCGCGAGCTCGCGAGCGGTGGCGACATCGGCGAATCGCTGCGGCGGGCAAAGCTGCGAATGATCGAGACTTTCGGCCCTGAGGCGGTACCGCGTCTCTGGAGTGGGGTGCTCGTACATGGCGATGCCGCCGCTATCGTCATCCCAGCTGGCAGCACTGCGCAGAGAGGGGGCTCGAAGTGACCTTTCTGACCGAACCGCAGCGACGCACCGTCTTGGACAAGGTGCTGAGGCTGGTGGACACGAAGTTCATGGGTGCCGATGTCGACGTCAACCAGCTACGTGATGGCCATGAATCGCGTGTGGTGAACGCCAACACGCCGGAGGACTTCGAGCAGGCGCTCGACGGACTGTTGCGGGATCTTAAAACCAGCCATACCGGGTTGTTTCACGAGGCGCGTCCACGTTCCGCCGGTCGAATCGCAATGGCCGCGACGTTAACGAAGGCCGACACCGCGACTGACGGTCATCGCTGGGTGTTTCAGGATGTCCACCCAGGTGGCGTTGCGGCTGCCGTCGGCATCGAATCCGGAGACGTTCTTCTCGCCGTCGACGACCAGGAACTCGTGCCCCCGGCGGCCATACCGTTTCGGCTCGGCCAGTCGTACACGATCGCCGTACGGAAGCCAGACGGGTCGACTACGCGATCGACCCTGGCAATCCCCGGGTCGCGAGAGAAGAAGCGGCCGATAGTCGTGCCCGATCAGGTGGTCAGCGCGCGGAGGCTCGATCCCGACATCGGCTACATCCGGGTCAGCATGTTCCCCGGCGTGCTCGGGATGGACGTCGCACGGGACATTAGCCACGCCGTTTCAGAACTCGCTTGCGGGCACCTCGTCATCGACCTCCGGGGCAATACCGGGGGCGGCATTGGGTGCCTTCGATTGATGAGTCATCTTTGTCCAGACCGGCGCGGCGTCGGATATAGCATCGGGCGCAAGCTGGCGCGAAACGGCTACGACAAGAACCGACTTCCGCAATTCGATCGCATTCCACAAACGAAGCTCCAAGTTTTGCCACTGATCGTCAAGTTCGGATTGGCCGGCCGTTCAGTCGCGGTCTTCACCGAGACTCTTGGCGCTCAGCGCCATCACGGCCGGGCTGTCATGCTCGTGAACGAGCACTCGGCCAGCGCCGCGGAGATGGTGGCCGCTTTCGCCTCCGAGTATGAAC
>DATMJU010000165.1:0-16952 GCA_035553795.1 Vicinamibacterales bacterium | reverse complement strand
ATGCCGGTGCCCCCCGGCCACCGGATGCTGGTGCGCGTGCACGGTTCGATCATTGAAGGCCGTGCGTGCCTCGGCGTTCTCGATAAGTCATTGCAACGGTGGCTTGCCGCGCCGACGCCGGGCCAGAGTGAAGTCAGCGTCGACATTGGAACCAACGACGCAGTGATGCTCGCGTTCGTGAACTGTTCGGCGAGCACCGGCAAGCCAGGGCGAGTGGTGTTTGACGTGCACGCCGTGTCTTACGCCATCGTTCTTCCAGAGCGCGCCACACCACGGCCATAGAGCGTTTTATGAGCGACAACCAGAACCCGCATGCAGTGATCTCGCCGTTGGCGTGGGACTCCGACTTCTTCAAACGGAAGATCGGCTCGCTGACCGGCGCACTCAGCGAGGCCACGATCAGCGCCTCAGTCGAGTCGGCGCGAACGGACGGCTTTGAATACCTGGTCTGCCGGCCGCCGGTGGACGACGCCGCCGCGATCCGCGCGCTCGAGGCCGCCGGGTTCTACCTCACGGACGTCGGCGTCACGTGGGCGTCATCGCCGGCGGCGTATCTCGCGCGTCACGCGCCTGCCTCCGCGGCGGTCCGCCATGCCACGGCCGCCGACTTGCCGTTGCTCTCCGAGCATGCCGTGACGCTGTTTCGGCGCAGCCGGTTCTATAGCGACCCGTTCTTCACCGAAGCGGACGCGGACCGCCTGCATGTCGCGTGGCTCGCCAACTCCGTTTCCGGCCAGGCGGCCAGCGCAGTTCTCATCAATCCCGATGCCGGGTTCGTCACGCTGAAGCTCACCAAGAACGGCCGCGGCGAGGTGCCACTCATCGGTGTGTGGGAGCAGGCGCGACAGCGGGGCGCCGGCCGCGAGTTGATGACCGCCGCCGTGCGCTGGTTCGCCGACCACGGCGTGACCCTGGTGACGGTCAAGACGCAGGTCAAGAATCTCCGCGCGATGAACTTCTATCATCGTCTTGGCTTCGACCTGCTGGAAATGGACATGACCATGTGCTGCATGCTTGGCGGCCGCATCCCGAACACACAGAGGAACGCGCGATGAAAGTTGAGTTCTACCGTCACAGTCTCCAGGAGGAGGACATCCAGCGCCTCGCCGATGTCTGCCGTGGTGTCTTTCTCACCACCGGAAAAGAAGTGAAGGAATTCGAGGAGAAGTTCGCGGCGTATCTCGGCGCCCAGTACTGCGTGGGGTTGACCAGCGCGACCGCCGGCCTCCACATCGCGCTGCTGGCGTTCGACGTCGGCCCTGGCGACGAAGTGATCACCACGCCGATGACCTTTGCGGCGACGTCCAACACCATCTTCTTCACCGGCGCCACGCCCGTGTTCGTTGACGTCGAGCCGGCCACCGGCTTGATGGACATGGATCTGCTCGAACGCGCGATCACGCCGAAGACCAAGGCCATCATCGCCGTGCACCTGTATGGGCAGATGGTCGACATGCGGCGCTTGAAGTCGATCGCCGACCGCCACGGCCTCAAGATCATCGAAGATTGCGCGCACGCGATTGAATCGGAGCGGGACGGTGTCAGGCCCGGGCAACTCTCGGACGCGTCGTGCTTCAGCTACTACGCCACCAAGAACATCACCTGTGGTGAAGGCGGTTCGGTGGTCACGAATTCACAGGCCGTCAACGACAAGTTGCGGCTGCTGCGGCAGCACGGGCTCAGCACCAATGCGGCCGATCGCTACGCCGGCGCCTACAAGCACTGGGACATCGAGTTGCTCGGCTGGAAGTACAACATGACCAATCTGCAGGCCGCTCTGTTGATCGGGCAGATCGCGCGGATTGAATCGCTGTGGGCGAAGCGGGAAGCGATCTCGCAACGTTACGAAGCCGGCTTCGCCGGCGTGGCGGGGGTGAGCTTCCCGATCGTCATGCCGGGCACCAAGTCGGCTCGGCATCTCTTCACGATCTGGGTCGATCCATCGCGCCGTGATGAAGTGCTGGCCGATCTTCAGGCCCGTGAGGTCGGCGTCGCGGTGAACTATCGCGCGGTCCACCTCTTGAAGTACTACCAGGAACGGCTGGCATTGCCTCGCGGCACGTTCCCGGTCACCGAGCGGATTGGCGACTCGACCCTGACGTTGCCGTTGTATCCGTCGCTTGGCGAACCCGAAGTGGACTTCGTCATCGAAAGCGTGAAGGCCGCGGTCGGCTCCACGACGCGCGTCTGATCACCGGATGAAACGATGTCTCGGCTGCGAGGCCCGGTTCGAGAGCGACAGCTGGACCTGTGCCCGGTGCGGATTCGCACCGGCGATGTCGCACGGTATCCCGGTGTTTGCGCCGGCACTGGCGGGCGAGCTGGACGGCTATGACCCGGCGCTGTTCGAGACTCACGGCGGTGAGCTGGCCGAGCGGAGTTTTTGGACATCCGCCAGGTCGGCGCTGATTGTCTGGGCGCTGCAGCAATACGCGCCAGGGGCGCGGCGATTTCTCGAGATCGGCTGTGGCACCGGCGGCGTCCTGCGCCGCGTCGAGGCGGCGTTCCCTTCCACGGACTGCATTGGCGCCGAGGCACTGATGGCCGGCCTTCAGCACGCGGCTTCGCGTGTCACGCGGGCGAAGCTGATGCAGTGTGATGCGACGCGCATTCCGTTTGAGTCAGAGTTCGATGCCGTTGGCGCGTTTGATGTCATCGAGCACATATCCGATGACAACGCGGTGCTGCGATCGATGGGTGATTCCCTGCGTCCGGGCGGCGCAATGATCCTCACCGTGCCCCAGCATCAATGGCTGTTTGGTCCCGCGGACGTCTCCGCAGGACACGAGCGTCGCTACTCGTCGGCGGGCCTCGTCGCACAGGTGCAACGCGCCGGCCTGCGCGTAGTGTGCGCCACATCATTTGTCGCATTGCTGTTTCCTGCCATGGCGTCGGTACGACTGGCCTCGAAGTTTCGCGGCGGTAAGTACGACTCCGCCGATGAGTTCAAGATCGGCCCGCTCAACGGCGTATTTGCCGGCGTGATGGACATTGAGCGCTGGACGATTCGTCACGGCGCCAGGTGGCCGTTCGGTGGCTCGTTGCTGGTCGTCGGCATCAAGGACGCGACATGACGGACCGTTGGCGTCGCCTGCTGCCGCGTCTGGCCGACGTTCTGATCGTCGTGGCAATCTTCTGGGTGAGCACCGCTGCCGGCGCGCGCTACCTGGCCGACCGCAAGATCAGTGCGATCGGCGACTTCCTTGAGCACGGGTCGATGGTCGCGTGTGGCTATGGCATGACGCAGCCAGCTGAGCCACGGTCGCGAGCGTTGTACGCGTTCATGATTCGCGAGCAGCACGCGATCACATGTCCGGAAGTCGTTGGCCAGGGCGAAGTGCGCGACTCGCGCCGATTTGCGGCCAATCATCGCAACTTGATCTATTCCGTTGCGGCCGCGCTGCGAGTCGGCGGCCTGTCGTGGAGTACGCTCGACTTGTTCGTCGGCGGCCTGTTCGGCGTGTCGATGGTGCTGGTCTACGGACTGCTGCGCCTGTTGGTCTGGCGCGGCCTTGCCGTGATCGGTGTCACCGCCATCATTGCGTCGAACCACATTGCGCAGATCGCCAACCTGCGCGACTTCTTCAAAGAACCGTGGTTCCTCGCGGCGTGGCTGTCGATTGGCTGGCTGATCATTCGCCGCGGCGAACGCGCCACATCCCGACTCTATCTGCCGGCGATCGTCGGCGGCCTGATCGTTGGTATCGGCATCGGCTTCCGCGTTGACTTGATGGCGTGCGCCCCGGTCTTTCCCATGGTCACGATGCTCGTCGTTGCCGGATGGGATCGGCAGGCTCTGCGCGTCAAGGGTATTGCCGTGGCCGGCTTCACCCTTGCGTTTGCGGTTACGGCATTGCCGACGCTGTTGTCACTCGCCGGCGGCTCGAACTCTGGTCACGTTGCCGTGCTCGGACTGATGCGTCCCTTCGCCGTGGAATTGGGCCTGGAGCCGCCCCCCTATGACATCGGCGACATCTATTCAGATGGCTACGCGCGCTCGCTCATCGCCGCGCATGCGTCCGTGGTGCATCAACAGCCACGCGAGACCGCAATGGGCACACCGGAGTACGACGCCCGCGGCTACGCGATCGTGCGCGAGCAAGTCGAGGCCTTTCCCTCGGATCAGTTCGTGCGCGTGATTGGCGCGGTCCGGCAGATCGTGCGTTACCCGTTCACCAAGGTCTCGCGCGAGGCCTATGTCGCGGAAGACCTCTTCCCAGCCGGGGCACTGAAAAGCGCCGCCGAATGGCGGGCCCGCGCGTTCGCGCCGCTCGACGGCTATGCCATCGCGCTCGCACTGGCGGCGGTCGCGCTGCTATACGCACTGGACTGGCGAGTCGGCGCAGCCCTGACCTTGATGGTGTTCTACTTCTGCGGCTACTCGATGATCCAGTTCAGCCGCCGTCACACCTTCCACTTCGATGTGATCCCCGTCGCGTTCCTCATGATCGTGATTCAGGGAGTCGTCGTTGGCGCGTTGGGCATCTGGCGATCGGCCCCTCCAGGCTTGCCGGCATGGCCGGTGCTGGCGCGCCGCGCGACGGTGGGGCTGTCATGCGCCGCCGGCATTGCGGCGCTCCTGGCACTGTCGCTTTGGGGCGCCCGCAGTTGGCAGCAGTCGCACTTGACAGCGATGTTCGATCGCACGCTGCAGATTCCGTGGGATCAAATAGAGGTATCACGCGAGCCGATCTCTCTTGTGCATGACGGCGTACTCGAGCCGACCTGGTACGACATCGACCGAGTCAGCGGAGGCATTTGGCGCGGGCCACTCACCCTGATCCGAGTCGAGCTTGCCGAGCCGGCGAGTCCTGACGCTACACTCCTGAATCGGTGGGCCTATCTCCGCCTGGAAGTGGGAGGAGCGGGTTGTGCGGCTGATCTCGTGCCGGTCGCGCTGAAGTACACCGCAACGATTCGCAACGTCGACTGGGAATACGCCCGCGTCTTCGACGTGCCGGTCCGCCGTGATGCCACCTCGTCGGTGGTCACGCCGGTGCTGTATCGCCTCACCGCATCGGCATTCGAAGGATTCCTCGTGCCTCGTGATCTCGCAGGCTGTGTCGTGACTGCTTATCGCTCCGGTGCCGGAGCCACGGTGCCGATGCCGATCGTGGCAGCCGTGCTGCCGGCGGATTGGAAGCGCCTGCCGTTGTACGCCAGACTCGCGCCATGAACCGCCTTCGAGCACTCGGTGTTGAAGGGGTGCTGCTCGCAGTGCTCGCGGGAATGCTCTGGCTCGCGCTCGGCACCTCAGCGTTAAAGGCGACCCACGACTTTCACCAGTACATCGACCGGTCCATTCACGTGACCGTCGACGATGGCGAGGCCAACATCTCGTATGCGCTCGCGACCGACGGTCGATACGGGTTCATGTCCAGCCCGGTGCTGGTCGGCATGGACCGCAGCCGCGCCCAGTTCAATTACGGCCCGTGGTACTTCTACCTGGCCGCCGGCGTCATTTGGCTGTTTGGATTCAGCATCTCGACTCTCCGCGCCCTGCATCTGTGGGGCATTCTCGGTTTCATAGGCGCCGCGGCCCTGTGGTTCCGCGGACGGCACCAGGCGGCGACGACGGCGCTGTTCGGCCTTGGCCTGTTGTACTGCTTCGAAGCGAGTCACTGGCCGATGATGCGGCCAGACATCCTGGTCTCCGCCTTCGCGGTGCTGTTTGTCATTGGGGCGGGCAGAGGCTGGCATGACTCGAGATCGCGCGACTGGTTCATGGCCGGGCTTGCCGCGACGTGCGGCGCCTTCACCCACCTCATCGCCGCCAGCCTGGTGCCCAGTGCGATTGCGGTGTTCGTGCTCGCAGTACTGTTCGGGCCTGACCGGGACCAGCCGGAGCGGTGGCGTCGCGTTCGCCTGCAAGCCATCGCACTCGTTGGCGGCATTGCGGTCGGCCTGGTGATGTTCTACGCATCGTTCGGGTTTGACCTCGCGACCCAGCGCCGGTTCTTTGCCGCGTATCGCGAGGTGACCGCGAGCCAGACCGCGTTTCTCGACGTCATCGGCAACCACCTCGCGGTGGCGTTCGGATACCTCGGGTCAAGCGCGCCATGGATGGTCGGCGGTGTCTGGCTGTTTGGAGCCCTGGGTGCCGTTGCCGCACTGTGGATCGATCGCGATCGCGCGCGCCTCGTGCACGCACGCCTGGTGCCGCCGCTGATGGTGTGGACCGCGTACACCGTCAGCAATGGCTTCTACACCAACTATCACCAGGGCTACGCGATCCTGTCGCAGGTGATGTGGCTTTGGACGGCCGCGTCGCTGCTGTGGGTGGCGCTCGAGCTGACCGATCGCCGCAGCTTGCGCGTCGGCGCAATCGCCAGCGCGCTGGCCATGGTCGCTCTGTTGACGCAGGCCAACTGGATAGTGCGTCAGCAGTTTGCGGAAACCTCGTGGAAGATGGTGCGCACCGCCACGTGGGCGCCGTTCTCGGAGTATTCCGAACGCGTCCTGCAGTCGATCCCGGCGCGCGCCACTGCGTGGGGCAGCGTGGTGTTCGGCATGGAGGCGCCGCATCGCATTCAACTCGTGCAGTGGGCGGATGCGGTCAGCATCTTTCCGCAAGTGGCTCCCGCAGAGCGGGACGCGCTTGCCCCCGAGTACGTGATCTTTGGCTACGCCGAGGCTCGCGACAACATGATGTCGGCGTTGAAGGGCGGCGAGACACTGCTCGATCGCACGGCCGTGCGTCTGCCGTCGGCGCAGTTCCGCTTGGTGTCGCTCGTCGCCGCCACCCCGTACGGCGTCACGCGAACCTACGCGCGCAGCCTGAACCCCTTGGGAGAGCGCGGTCTTCCCCAGATCAGCGTGTACGACGCAGAGCATCGCGAGTGGCTTACGCGTATCGGACCCCAGCTGCCCGTGACGTTTACGCCGAGCGCACCGGTAGCACTGCGCATCGGGTATGAAGCGGAACCGGCCGAATCCCGCCCGACAAATTCCGTCATCGGCGAGCTGCCGGCGGGACGCTACCTGTTGAAGGCGGCCGTGAAACCGGGCGAGGGGCGGAGCCCGCGCAGGCTCATCGCGGCGACGTCTGCGGGGATGCTGCGCCAAACGATCGGCGAAATGGGGCCGGATGGCGACTTCGCTGCGTATCTCGCGCACGATCGCGACGTGACGTTGGTGCTGGTCCACCAGGGCGGACCGGTTTACGTCAGCCAGTTCGACGACGGCACCGCTCCCGCTATCGAAGGCATCGTCGTGCATCCCATCCTCGGATTCCTCGATGCCGACGAATACCCGAATCAATGGAAGCCGCTGCCTTTGCTGAACGCGTGGAAGACGGCGCCGGGCCTTGCGTTCGAGGTTGCGCAGGACACAGTGCGCGTTTCGGGTGATGCGTCTGTCAGCGGCTATCAGTATTCGAGTCCGACCGTGCGCGAACGGCGACAGAATCGGGTCACGGTCAGGGTGCCTCTCCGCGTCGAGCAGGGGGACGTCTGTGCCGGCGTGCTGAACGGGGACGACTCCTCCTGGTTGTTGGCGCCAAGTGCGTCGCGCGACAGCCTGCAGTTTGTCGTCGACCAGACGCAGGGGTTTCGGGTGGTCCTGGCAAACTGCAAGTCGAAGGAGTCGCCAACGACCAGCCGATTCGTGGTCTGGCCCGGCAGCTACTACGTCGAGCCGAGCGCCGAGTACTACGTCGACCGGCTGATTACCGCAGCCTTGTATCCGAACGCGTTGCGCCCGCGAGAGCTCGCGGGGCCAGAAGTCCGCCTCTTGCCGAGCGGCATCGAGGTGTCGAAGGCGGACGCAGACAGCCCGATCACCAACTTCACGGCACAGGAATTGTCGTATCGCGCACCGAATGTACGGCAGGACGGCCAGGTCTGGATCGCCAACGGCCAGGCTGAAGGCCCGTATTCCTATCTCATCCAGTCGGCGCCGATACGGATGGATGGCGACAGCCGCGTCCTCGTGTCCGGGCGTGTGGAGCACGGCGGCATCACGCTCGGCCTTCAGCGCAACAACGAGTGGGCGGGACAGATCAACATCACCGAGCCGGGCGAGTTTACGGCGGTCATCGCCCCGCCGGGGCGCGGCACGTACAGCGTCGTGGTCGCGAACAATCTGAGCAAGCCGGATGACCTCGCGACCTCCATCGTCTTCTCGCGTTTCGGCATGCTCCGGAAGTAGCCCGTGGCCAGACTGACCGAAGAAATGATCGCGATGGCGCGTGCTGAGCAAGCCCGGGATCCACAGTTCTTGGTGACCGGCAGTTTCGATGCCTATCTCGCCAAGCTGTCAGAGAAAGCCGAATGCGTGGCCGACCACCAGGGCGATCGGTGCCGCGGCTTCGTGGCGTTCTACTGCAACGATTCCCGGACGCTGCGCGCCTTCATCACGCTGGTGCTCGTCGATCCGCGCGATCGCGGGCATGGGGTCGGCCGTGCGCTGGTTGGGCAGGTGCTGGACGTGGCGCGGTCCCGCGGGTTTCGCTCCTGTGCGCTCGAGGTCAGCTCGCAGAATGCCGCCGCGAAGTCGATGTATCAGGCGTTGGGTTTCATGCTGAAGGAAGCGCGCGACGGCAGGGAATTGCTGGAGGTATTGCTCTGAGCTTCAAGTGGAAGAAGGCCGGCCAGCTGTTCGATCCAGCGACCATCGAGGGACGCCCGGACTGGATGCACGAGTTCGCTCAAGCGCCGGCGACGCTGCTGTTCGACGACTTCGTGCGCGTGTATTTTTCCTGCCGGCCGCGGCCCGACGCCGCAGGGCAATACGTCAGCTATTCGGCATTCGTCGACTTCGAGCGCAGCGACCTTCGCCAGCGCGTTGCCCTGGCGGCTCGTCCGATCTTCGCGCTCGGCGATCTCGGAACCTTCGATCAGTTCGGGACCTATCCCGCGTCGGTCATTCGTGCCGGAGACGAAGTGCGCGCGTACTACGGTGGCTGGACGCGATGCGTCTCGGTCCCCTTTGACGTTGCGATCGGTTACGCCATCAGCACGGACAACGGCGTGACGTTCGACAAACAGGGCAGCGGTCCGGTGCTCGGCGCGGGACCAGACGAGCCATTCGTCATCAGCGGACCCAAGATCCGGCGCTTCAACAATCGCTGGTACTTGTTCTACATCGCGGGGGTGAAGTGGATTGCGCAGGACCCGCGCGCCGAGCCGGTGTATCGCATCAGGATGGCGACTTCCGACGATGGCATCTCATGGCAGCGCCATGGGCGTGAGTTGATCGCCCCGCGCATCGAAGCGGACGAGTGCCAGGCGAGCCCCGACGTGATCTTCGCGGGCGGGAAGTACCACATGTTCTTCTGCTATCGCTACAGCCTCGGCTATCGCGGACGCGAGAAGGGCTACCGCATCGGCTACGCCAGCTCGCCCGACCTGATCACATGGACGCGAGACGATGCGCGCGCCGGCATCGACGTGTCGGAGAGCGGATGGGACTCCGAGATGATCAGCTATCCACACGTGTTTGAACTCGATGGCCGCACGTGGATGATGTACCTGGGCAACGGTGTCGGCCGCACTGGGTTCGGTCTGGCCGAACTCGAGGGCGTGCTGGCATGAAGTGGCGCAAGCTCGGGCACCTGTTCAATCCGGCCGACCACCAACTACCCAGCGGATGCCTGGGATTCGCCCAATCACCACAGGCGCTGGTCTATGACGACTTCGTTCGCATCTACTTCTCGACGCGCACGCGCGACGCCGGCGGATACGTCAGTCACATCGCCTTCGTCGACGTCGACAAGCACATGGCGCGCGTGCTGCGCACGTCCGCGGACGTCGCGCTGGGGCCGGGCAGGCTCGGGGCGTTCGACGAGCACGGTATCTTTCCGATCAACGTGCTCCGTCACGAGGGCCGCATCCACGCGTATACGTGCGGCTGGAGCCGCCGCGTCGCGGTGCCGGTCGAAACCGCCATCGGCGCGGCGATCAGCGACGACGAGGGGATGACGTTCCGCCGCCTCGGCCCGGGGCCGATCATGGGGCCGTCACTGCACGAGCCGGTGCTGGTCGGGGATCCGTTCGTGCTCGTCCACGAGAACCGATGGCACATGTGGTACATCTTCGGCCTCGGTTGGAAGGAAAGCCCGGGAGACCCGGGGCCAGCCCGCGTCTACAAGATTGCGTACGCGGTGTCCGACGACGGGTTGTCGTGGCGCCGGTCTGGAGAGACGATTGTTTCCGATCGGCTCGGAGAGGACGAGTGCCAGGCCCTGCCCACCGTGCTGTTCTGCGACGGCGAATGGCACATGTATTTCTGCTATCGCGCCGCGACCGATTTCCGCACCAATCGCGATCGCGGCTATCGCCTCGGCTACGCGCATTCGCGCGACATGAAGTCCTGGAGGCGTGATGACAGCAGCGCCGGAATCGACGTCTCGCCCTCGGGCTGGGACTCGGACATGCTCTGCTATCCTCATGTATTCTGGTGTGATGGACGCGCATACATGCTGTACAACGGCAACGCCTTCGGCCGTGACGGCTTTGGCGTCGCGATACTGGAGCGCTGAGTGAGCCGCGACTTCGACAAGGAAACGCGCGACGCCCTCGGGCACAAGTACGCGTACACGTTCGACCTCGACGTCATGCATCCCTTCATGATGCGGGCGTTCGAACCGTTCTTCCGCACCGGCTCGGTCCTCGAGTTGGGCAGCTTCCGGGGTGACTTCACCCGGAGATTGCTGTCGCGTTTCAACGACGTCACCTGTATCGAGGCGTCTGGCGAGGCCGCGACCGCGGCGCGGGCCGAATTTGGCGACCGTGTGCGAATCGTCCACGACACGTTTGAGGGCGTGTCGCTCGACCGGCGGTTCGACAACATCGTGCTGACGCACGTGCTCGAACATCTCGATGATCCCGTCGGCGTGCTGCGGCGCGTCAATCGCGAGTGGCTCGCGCCCGGCGGCCGGTTCTTCCTCGTGTGCCCGAACGCCAACGCGGCGTCGCGCCAGATCGCCGTCAAGATGGGGTTGATTACCCATCACTCGGCCGTCACGCCGGCAGAGCGAGAACACGGTCACCGCATTACCTATTCGCTCGACACGCTCGAACGCGACGCCAAGGCCGCCGGGTTGAAGGTCGTGCACCGGTCGGGCATCTTCTTCAAGGCGCTGGCAAATTTTCAGTGGGACCGTCTACTGGCCACGGACATCATTTCTCCCGAATACCTGGAAGGCTGCTACCAGCTTGGCCAGCACTATCCGGACCTGTGCTCGAGCATCTTCCTGATGTGTGAACAGGGCGACGAGCCGCGTCGCTGATGACCGACGCGCGCGCGCCGCTCAGCGTCGGGATCATGCAGCCGTACTTGCTGCCGTATATCGGCTACTGGCAGTTGATGGCGGCGGTCGACCGCTTCGTGATCTACGACAACATCAAGTACACGAAGAAGGGGTGGATCAACCGCAACCGTTTCTTGAGGAACGGCGAGGACGCGTACTTCACTCTGCCCTTGAAGAAGGGCGCCGATCATCTCGATATCGTGCAGCGCGAGATTGCCGCTGAGTTTGACGCCGCCGAGTGGCTCCGGCCGCTGACCGAGGCGTACCGGAAGGCGCCGTGTTTCGACCAGGTGCTCCCGGTGCTGCAGCAGATCGTGCAGTCGTCGTCGCGGAACCTGTTCGAGTTCCTGCACCAGAGCCTCGTGCTGACCGCCCGCTACCTGGGTATTACGACGCCGATCGTGATCTCATCCACGCTGCCGATCGACCACCAGTTGAAGGCGGAAGCCCGCGTGCTGGCGCTCTGTGAAGCCGAGGGCGCGACCCGCTATATCAATCCCATTGGCGCGAAGGCGGCCGGCCTGTACTCGCCGGACGCATTCAGCGCCAGGGGACTCGAGCTGAAATACCTGCAGACCCGGCCGATTGTCTACGCGCAGTTCGACCGGCCGTTTGTGCCGTGGCTGTCGATCCTCGACGTCATGATGTTCAATCCGCCGGCGACCATCCGGCAGATGCTGGATGAATACGATCTCGTATGAGACCCGCGATCGAGGTGACCGAACAGTGCTGACGCCGTTTCATGAGCCGATCTACGTGACGCGGCCCCTGTTGCCATCGCTCGATGCCGTGCAGGCGAGGCTGGCGGAAGTGTGGCAGGCGCGCTGGTTGACCAACGCCGGACAGCAGCACGAACGGCTGGAAGCGGCGGTGCGCGCATACCTCGACGTGCCGCACGTCTCGCTCTTCAACAACGGCACCATCGCCTTGCTGGCAGCCGTCCGTGCGCTCGGCATCCGCGGCGAGGTGATCACGACCCCGTTCACGTTTCCGGCGACCCCGCACGCGGTGAGTTGGAGCGGCGCGACGCCGGTGTTCTGCGACATCGACCCGGAGACCATGACGCTCGATCCGGAGAAGGTCGAGAAGGCGATCACGCCGAAGACCAGCGCGATCCTCGGCGTGCACGTCTACGGCATTCCGTGTCACGTCAAGGAACTGCAAGCCATTGCAGACCGCTACGGCCTCAAGGTGATCTATGACGCTGCCCATGCATTCGGCACGCGCGTCAACGGCGTCGCGATCGGCAACTTCGGCGACGCGTCGATGTTCAGCTTCCATGCGACCAAGTTGTTCCATACCGCCGAAGGCGGCGCTCTCACCTGCAAGGCCGAAGGCAGCCGTACGGCATTCGAACACCTGAAGAATTTCGGCATCCTCAACCAGGAGGAAGTCGACGTCGTTGGCATCAACGGCAAGATGAACGAGGTGCAGGCCGGGCTTGGACTCGCCGTCCTCGAGTGCGTGCCCGACGAATTGAAGAAGCGGGCCGCGATCATTGCGCGCTACCAGGAACGTCTGGCCGATCTTCCCGGCCTCAGGCTCGTGCGCGAGGGCAAGGGCGTCGAGAGCAGCCTCCAATACTGCGTGCTCAGGATCGATCGGCTGGTGTTTGGGTGCTCGCGCGACCACCTGTTCGACGAGCTCAAGAAGTACAACGTGTTTACGCGCAAGTATTTCTTCCCGCTCTGCACCGACTACGCCTGCTATCGCGAGTTTCCGACGGCTGCTCCCGGCTTGATGCCCGTCGCCGAGGGCATCGTTCAGGAGGTGTTGTGCCTGCCGCTGTATGGCACACTTGCGCTCGAGGACGTTGACCGTATCTGCGACATGATTCGACACATTCGCGACAACGCATGAGCGCCAGACAGACGATCTCCTTCGTCATCCCGGTCTACCGGAACGAACGGGCCATCACGCTGACGTACCAGAAGATCAAGGGTGCGCTGGCGAGCGACCTCACCGCGTACGACTACGAGTTCGTCTTCGTGGATGACGGGTCGGATGATGGATCGCTGGAGGAGTTGCTCGGGCTGCGTCGCGACGACGACCGCGTCAAGATTGTCTCGTTTACCCGGAACTTCGGACAGATGGCGGCGATTCTCGCGGGCCTGAAGAATGCGACCGGCGACGTGATCCTCCACCTGTCGGCGGATCTGCAAGATCCGGTCGAGTTGATCCCGAAGATGGTGCGGGACCACGAGGGCGGCGCTGAGCTGGTCATCGGCCACCGCGTCGAGCGCGAGGACAAGTGGACTTCGCGGATCACGTCGCGCATCTTCTATCGCATCGTGAGGATGTCGTTTCCATCGATGCCGGCCGGGGGGTTCGATTTCGTGTTGATGGCTCGCCGCGTCGTCGATGCCTTCAACCGGATCGAAGTGCGCAACCGGTTCTTCCAGGGCGACCTGTTGTGGCTCGGCTACAAGACGTCGTTCATTCCCTACACTCGGGCCAAGCGGACCATCGGCCGTTCCCAGTACACGTTCGCGAAGCGGCTGAAGAATTCGCTGGATGCGATCCTGGACTCGTCGTATTTGCCGATCCGCTTCATCAGCGTCGCTGGGGCGGTGACCGCGTTCCTCGGTTTCCTATACGCGCTGAACATCACGTATTGGTACTTCACGCATGGCACGCCCTTCGCCGGGTGGGCCCCGATCATGATCCTGTTGCTGATCATCGGCGGCGTGATGATGGTGATGCTCGGCATCATCGGCGAGTACATCTGGCGCATCTACGACGAAGTGAAGAAGAAGCCGAACTACATCGTCCGGGAATTCTACGGAGAAGACCGCTCGCCGCGGTGATGCCTCCTGCGTGCGGCGGCCGCTGACCCGCCAGATCTCTTGCCACACCTGCCTTCATGAACGATCCGGATTCAACCAACGTACGTGCGCCTTTCGAGGTCATTGACGGGATCAAGTGCTACGCACCCGCTGTGGCGCTCGACTGCAACGACTACCCGAGCTCCGGCTTCGATGTGACGGCGGCGGTGGAAGCGCGCAGCTTCTGGTGCCGCACGCGTAACCGCGTCCTAGGGCAGGTGTTCAAGCGGTTTACGGACCGCACGCGCCCGCTCGACGTCCTCGAAGTCGGCTGCGGCATCGGGGGCGTCATCGGCTCCTTGCGGCAGCTGCCGAATCTTCGCTTGACCGGATCAGAGATCTACATTCACGGCCTTCGCTATGCAAAGAGCAGGCTGCCGGATGTGGAATTCATCCAGCTCGATGCGACGAACATCCCATTCCGGGAGGCGTTTGACGTGATTGGCGCCTTCGATGTGCTGGAGCACATCCCCGACGATGAGCGGGCGATGTCGGAAGTCGCGAAGACCGTCCGTCCGGGCGGCCTGTTCATCGTGACCGTGCCGCAGTATCCCTGGATGTGGAGCCGACTCGACGATCTCGTGCATCACAAGCGTCGCTATACCAGGCGTGAGCTGGTCGGCAAGCTGGAGAAGGCTGGTTTCGAGGTTCGTTACGTGACCTCGTTCGTGTCGGTGCTGTTCCCCGCGATGGTCGCGCAACGGTTGTATGAGAGGGTCCGCGGCGCCGGCACAGACGCGGCAGCGGAATTCTGCGCGCACGTGTCCCCACCGGCCGTCGTCAACACCCTCTTCGATTGGCTGATGCGAATCGACGAGGCGGCCTTGCGCCTTGGATTCACCCTGCCCTTTGGCGGATCGCTGCTGGCGGTGGCGCAACGGCCGGGCGGAGGCTCTTCAGCCCGATGAGCCTGCGCGCTCGCGGCGCCATCACCGACGCGGTGATCGCCGTCGTGATCTTCATCGGCTCAGCGGTCTGGGGCACGACGTATTTCAATCGCTTCATTGCGAATGGCGGGCAGCCCGAGTTCTACCAGAATTACTTCGAACCCGCCGTCATGGTTGCGTGCGGCAAAGGCTTCGTCATCACGCAAGGACGGCAGATCCAGCCACTCGAGGATTTCCTGCAGCGTCGCCGCGATGATTTCCAGTGCTCCGACCTCACGCCAGACATCCAGCTAGGCACCAGGAACCTGTATCAGGGCGCATGGATCTATCTCCAGCAGACGGTGGGGTGGTTCTGGTGGATCAACGGCATCTCGTGGAGCCGCATGGGACCGCTGTTTGGCCTGCTGTTTGGCATCAGCACGACGCTGGCGTACGGGATTTTCCGGCTCGGTATGGGGCGAATCCTGGCCGTGGCCATGTCGTCGATCCTGGTGGTGGCCGCGGCGGCGTTGATGAACCTCCCCAACCTGCGGGACTACGCGAAGGCGCCGTTCACGCTCGCGCTGGTCTTCATCGTCGGGCTTGTGGTGACTCGCCGCGTTACGACGCGATCAGTGCTCGCCCTCTCAGCGGCGTTCGGGATCGTGCTGGGCATCGGCTACGGCTTCCGCACCGACTTTCTGGCGTCCCTGCCGGTGTGGCCGATCGTCATCTTTGCCTTTCTCGACGACAAGCTGTGGTCACGGCTGTGGCTGAAGGCCGGTGGCGTCGCGCTCTTCCTTGCGATGTTCCTGGTCGTGAGCTGGCCTGCGCTCAATACCGTCTACAAAGAGGGTGGCTGCCAGTGGCACGTCACCTTGCTCGGCTTGCAGTCGCCATTCGATGAGCCGTTGCGCATCGCGCCCGCTCCGTACGATTTTGGCTACGCCTACTCTGACGGCTACATTGCGTGGACGGTCGAGGGGTATGCGCATCGGATGGCCGGGCTCGAGCGCCTGCCGTTCTGTTCGCACGAGTACGACGTACAGAGCGGCGCCTACCTCAAGTCCATCGCCGCCAGCTTTCCGGGCGACATGATCACCCGCGCGTTTGCGTCCGTCATCCAGATCACGGAACTGCCGTTCCTGTGGTGGGCGGCGCCGATCCCGAACTGGCTGCCTGACTTTTACGAGTGGCGAGCGTCCTGGCTGCGGCCGACGACGCACCGTGGTGTATTCGTTGTGGCGTTGGCGATCCTGATCGCCGCCACCGCGAGCATCCGGCTGAGTGCGTTTCTCGTGTTCTTCCTCGCCTATTTCGGCGGCTACCCGATGCTGCAGTTCCAGACGCGACATCACTTCCACCTCGAGTTCATCACCTGGTGGGCGGTGGGGTTTGTGCTGCATCACCTGATTCGCGAGGCCTGGGGACTTCGCTATTCGCGTCCGGACTGGACGATGGTGGCGAGGCGGGGCAGGCAATCGCTGCTGTTTGGAGCGGCCACGCTCGCGCTCGCGCTGGCGTCGGTCGGCGCCGCTCGCTGGTACCAACATCGACAGGTCACGGCGTTGATCGACTCCTACGTAGGAGCGGAGAAAGTGCCGCTGAATCTTGCCGACAATTCACTCGCGTCGCTTCGGCCGTTTGAGTTTCCTCAGCTGCTGCAGGTCGACCTCGATCAATCGGTCTGCGCGCCAAACACGTCGGTCACGTTTCGCTACAACACGACCCCGATAGACGGCGATTTGTCGCGCACGATCACGCTCGACCGCGTGCCGGCGTCCGCAGGGCTGACGCGGGTATTTCATCCAGCGTTCAAGCTGTTCCGCACCGTCGAGGTGAGTGACGCGACGCCCGGCTGCGTGAAGGGCGTGTATCGCCTCGCTTCGCCCGCGAACATGCCGATGCTGTTGAGCGCGACCGTGCCGCCGGACTGGTCCGAGCGGCCGCGCCATCAGCGGCTACGTGACTGGGAGCTCGGCGCGCTGGGCCGGATGTTGTTGCGTTGAC
>DATMJU010000164.1:0-11814 GCA_035553795.1 Vicinamibacterales bacterium | reverse complement strand
CCGCGTTCTCGAGGAGCGTCTGCAGCAGCATCGATGGCACGAGCGGCGCGGGCGCGCCGTAATCGGAATCAATCGAGAACGTGAGCCGCTGGCCGAAGCGTGCCTGCTCGACGTCGAGATAGGCGCGCGCGAAGGTGAGTTCCTGGTCGAGCGGCGCCCATTCAGAGTCGGAACGGCGCAGCGTGTAGCGGAACACCTCGGCGAGCTGCTCGACGGCTTCATCCGCCCTCGCCGGATCGGTGTGAATCAGCGACGCGATCGCGTTCAGCGCGTTGAACAGGAAGTGCGGGTTGATCTGCGCGCGCAGTGCTTTCAGTTCCGACTTGCTCGACTGCAGGCGCAGCTCCTGCGCGAGCTGCTCCTGCTCGACGCGCTGCCGCTGCAGGCGGATGTTCTCGAGCATGAAGCCGAACACGCTGCCCAGCGATCGCAGCAGGGTCAGGTCTTCCGACAGCAGGCGCCGTGTGCGCTCCTCTTTCAGCACCAGGAGGCGGACGATGGCGCCGGACACCGGGCTGGTGAGCTTGACTTCGGTGTGACCGGCGGGCTCGAGGACGGCGCGCGAGCCAACCAGCACGACGATCTTCGCGCCGAAGATCTCGGTCAGCCGCGCCTCCGCGGCCTCGATCAACGTCTTTTCGTCGGTGGCCGGCTGCATCGCGGCGAGCACGTGCTTCACCGCTTCCACCGGCGTGAACTCGCGGCCGAACCACTTGCGATCGAGCCAGCGCTCCGTGCGCTCGTGGACCTGGCGCATCAGCATCGCGATCGGCGCCAGTGCCACCGCTATCAACCATGGCCGTGCCGTGTCGTCGGGTAGGCGAAACAGCCACGGCACTGTCAGCACGAGGTAGGCGCCGACCAGCAGCACGCTCAGGAGCAGCAGCAGACCGCGCTTGACGACAAGGTCGTAGAACGCGAAGCGGTTCTCGAAGTAGACCGACGCCACCATGAAGAAGATGGGCGCCGAGCGCGACAGCCGGTCCAGGATGAACACCAGCATCTGTTCCTCGCGCATGAACGTCAGCCCAGCGAACAGGCTGACCATGCAGAAGAACAGGAACATCATGACGTTGCGCAGCTTGCGCTGATCCGGAGTGACGACGCGGCGCTCGCGCCGCAGCATCAGCGCCACCGAAAAGACGCTCGCCACCATGAACATCAGCCCGAGCGACAGGCCGATGAACCGGCCGAGCTGCGCGGGTCGCGGCACCCAGCCGAAGATCGCGGCGACCGCGAACAGGCCCACCCCCGGCGACACCACAAACATCACCCGGACCAGCCACTGGTAGACCGGCGACGGCGGCGCCGACCCTTCGCTGTGCGCCTCGAGATGAACCGTGTTCATGATCACCGGCGGGAACAGGAACGACACGAACGTGAACAGATCGAGCAGGCTCTCTTCGCGATCGCCGGTCAGGTTTCGGAACTCGATCAGCGTGTTGGCGATGAACCAGACGGTGCTGAGCGCGAACACCGCCAGTCCGGCCCGGTCGATGCGCTTGCGCATGCCGGGCTCGTAGTTCTTGTCCATGCCCCAGAGCGACCGGTCGTGGCCGACGCTGAACAGCGTTGCCGACCCGTAGGCATACGCGCCGAACAGGTAGACGAGCAGGAACAGGAAGCTGATGAGTACCACTGTGGGGTTTATACGCCAATCCCATGCCCGAAGATGGCTGGCTGGACTCCGGCGGTCGATTCGCGAGTTCCAACGGCGCAGGAAGTATCCTGATCGGCGAGTGATTACGCGGTTCGCGCCGGCCCCCACCGGTCACCTTCACCTCGGTCACGTCGTCAACGCACTCCAGGTGTGGGGCGCCGCGCGGGCGGCGGGCGGCGCGGTCCTGCTTCGCATCGAGGATCACGATCGGCAGCGGTGCCGGCCGGAGTACGAGGCATCGATCCTTGAAGACCTGGAGTGGCTCGGCTTCGAGCACGACGGCCCGGTGGTGCGCCAGAGCGAACGGGATGCGATCTATCGCAACGCATTGCAGCCGCTGATCGAGCGCGGGCTCGTGTACGGATGCACCTGCGCCCGCGCGGACATCGGCAAGGGCAGCGCGTATCCCGGAACCTGCCGCGACAAGGGCATCGCCCTGATCGCCGGGGTGGGATGGCGCGTGCGTTTCGAGCCAGGGGCCGAGACCTTCATCGATGTGCTCAAGGGGCCGCAGCGCCAGGACCCGAGCGAACAGTGCGGCGACCTGCTGGTGCGCGATCGCGTGGGCAACTGGACCTACCAGTTCGCGGTGACGGTCGACGATGACCGGCAGGGCGTGACGGATGTGATTCGCGGCGAAGATCTGCTTGATTCGACGGGCCGGCAGATCCGGCTCGCGCGGCTGCTCGGCCGGGCCACGCCGCCACGTTTTTGGCACCACATGCTGGTGATGAAATCCGCCGGGCAAAAACTCAGCAAGTCCGACGGCGCCACTGGGATTCGTGACCTCCGCGCGTCGGGAATGACGGCCGCAGCCGTGCTCGACAGGGCCCGCAAAACTGGTAATCTACCGTCATGAAGCACCTCGTGATTGCCGTCTTCGCTCTCAGCCTGCTCGTCCCCGTGGCCTCGCTTGCGCACCCTGGTCACGACCACAAGCTGATGGGAACGATTACGTCCGTCGACAAGAACAAGGTCGTGATGAAGACCACCGAAGGCAAGGACATGACCTTCGAAATTCTGCCGACCACGATCCTCAAGCGCGGCAAGGAAAAGGGCACACAAGCCGAGCTCAAGGCCGGCATGCGCGTCGTGGTCAACGTGGGCGACGGCGTTGAACCGCTGAAGGCGAAGGACGTGCAGTACTCAGCGCCCGCTACCACCGCGAAGAAGTGATTGGCCGCAGCCCAGCCTTGACCGTTGCGGTCAAGGACGCCACCGAGATCTGGCGCGATGGCCGCTTCCGGTGGGCGGCCGGCCTGCTTATTCTTCTCATCGTTGCCGCCGTGGCCGGCGGCGTTCACAACCAATCAGAGATCGCGCGTCAGCACATCGACGCGCAACAGGCGGAACGGGACGTGTGGCTCGACAAGGGCGACATGAACCCGCATGCCGCGGCGCACTACGGCGCGTTCGTCTTCAAGCCCGTCCAGCCGCTGTCGGCAATCGATCCCGGTCTCGATCCGTACGTCGGCGTGTTCGTGTTCCTCGAAGCCCACAAGCAGCAGCTGGCGCGGCATCGCCCCATTGAAGACGCGACCCCGACGCGGCGCCTCGGACAGCTGACCCCGGCGTCAGCCGCGCTCGTGCTGCTGCCGCTGCTCGTCGTGTCGTTGACCTTCTCGAGTTTCGCAGGCGAGCGCGACCAGGGCACGCTGCGCCCGCTGCTGGCGATGGGAATCAGCCGCCGCGCGTTGCTGGCGGGCAAGGCCCTTGGCGCCATGCTCCCGCTCGCGGCGATCATTCTTCCGGCCGCCGTCATTGGCGGGGTCATCGTGTGGTGGAACACCCCTGCGGACCCCGAGGCGCCGATTGCGGCGCGCGCCGCCGCGATGGCGGTGGTCTACCTGGCGCACACGCTGATCTGGATCGGAGCCGGCCTCGCGGTGTCAGCGCGCGCGAAATCACAGGGCACCGCGCTCGTGGTCCTGCTCGCACTCTGGTTCGTGAATGCGTTCGTGGCGCCGCCCATGGCCATGGGCGCGGCGAAGTGGCTCGACCCGTCTCCGTCGGCGATTGAGTTTGCGGCGTCGATCCAGGACGAGAAGGACACGTGGCCGAGTTGGGACGCGCGTGTGGAATCGGTGATGACGCGATTCCTCGAAGGCGAGTTCGACTCGACGATGGCGCCAGCGAACATTGAAGTCACGGCGTTGCTCGAGTCCGAGGCTGATGAGACGGCGCTCTATAACCGCCGATTCGACGAGCTGTTCACGCAGTTTGCGCGACAGGCGCAGATCTTCGAGCGCATTGGCGCCTTTGCCCCAACGCTCGCCGCGCGGACGCTCTCGATGGCGTTCGCCGGCACGGACGAGGCGCACGATCGGCAATTCTCCGCGGCGGCCTCTGCCTATCGCAGCCAGATGTTGACGACGTTGAACGGCGAACTGGCCGCGTCCGGCCGTTTCAATACCTTCGACTACACGCGCGGCCGCGACCTGTGGGAGAAGGTGCCGCCCTTTGACTATGACGTACCCTCGGCAGGTTGGGCACTATCGTCCCGGGCGTGGAGTGCGACGGTGCTCGCCGCCTGGCTGATCGCCGTGTCGCTGCTGGCCGCATGGTCCGTTGCCTCGATGAGGGTCGAGTAGCGATGGCCCGCCTTCGCCAGGGCTACGGTGGGCAAGTCCTGTTTCTTGCCCGCCACGAATGGCGCGTGATGCGAGCGAACGCGATTGTCAGGCTGGTCGTCGCGGTATTCGGCATTGCGCTCGTCGGGTCGACAATGCTGGGCATGGCGCGCGCCGAGCGCGAACGCACGACCCTGGCCGACTACGAGAACCGCCAGGGCGCTTTGCCGTTCCGAACGCCGGCCAGCCGGCTCGGGGCGGACGCGGTGGCCAACGAGCGCGGCTGGCTGGCAATGTTGCCGCCTGCGCCGCTCGCGCACCTGGCCATCGGCCAGGGAGATGTCTATCCCAACTACATCAAGGTCACGGCGCGATCGCTCGATGCGCTCGTGACAGGCGATCAGATCGAACATCCCCTGTCGGTGGCGAGCGGGCAGTTCGACGTCGCCTTCGTGATCCTGTTTCTGTATCCGCTGCTGATCTTTGCGGTGAGCTTCGACCTGACGGCGGGTGAGCGCGATCGCGGCACGCTCCGCATGGTGCTGTCGCAACCGGTGACGCTGCGGCAGGTGGTGGCGGGAAAGATGATCGTCCGTGTCGCGTTGTTGCTCGTGCCGGCCATTGTGCTGCCGTTTGCGACGCAATTCGCCGGCGCGCCCCAGTACGCAGCGGGCGCGAGGTGGGAGCGGATGCTGTTGTGGTCGATCGCGGTGATCGCGTACGCGTCGGTCTGGCACGGCCTCGCGCTCGTCGTCAACGCGCGCGGCCTGAAGGCGCCGGCCAACGCGCTCGTGCTCGCGGGCCTCTGGCTGCTGTTTGTCGTCGTTGGGCCATCGGCGGTGAACCTGCTGATTGCGACGCGCTATCCGATGCCGTCGCGAGTTGAGGCCGCGGTGCAGGCGCGCGCCGCCACGCAGGAGGCGACGGTGCAGGGCAGCCGCGAGCTAGGCCAGTTCCTGCAGGACCATCCGACCAGCGGCAACGTGGGCAGGGAAGGCATGCGCCAGTTCGCCCTGTTGCAGGCGCAGCGCGATCAACGGGTCGCTGACCGGCTGCAGTCAGTCGAGGCGACCTTCAACGAGCAATTGAAGAAACAGCAGCACCTCGCATCCTGGCTGAGCGTGTTGTCGCCGACGATGATCGCTCAGGGGGTGTTGCTGGATGTCGCCGGGACCAGCACGTATCGCTATGAGTACTTCCGTCACGAAGCCTCGAAGTTCCAGCGCCAGTGGCGGGCGTACTTCGAGCCTCGCGTGCTCGATGCCGCCACGATCACCTCGCAGGAGTACGTTGATGCGCCGGACTTCAGGTTCCGTGAAGAGGATGACACCGTGATGCGCGATCGCATTCTGTTGCCGATCGCGCTGCTCACCGGCTTCGCGTTGCTACTCTGGTGGGCGGGCTTCCGCAGGTACGCGAGGTATCAGCTGTGACCCTTCGGCAGGCTCAGGGTCGTCCTGCGCGACGTCGCATCATTGGAGTCGAAGGATGATAGAAGCGGTGCGGTTATGCAAGTCGTTTGGCAGCACGCAGGCGGTCGATCATGTGTCGTGGTCGATTCAGCCGGGCGAAGTGTTCTGCCTGCTTGGCGCGAACGGCGCCGGGAAGACCACGACCATCAACATGTTTCTCAACTTCATCGAGCCCTCGTCCGGCGAGGCGCGCATCGGCGGGTTGGACGTGGTGGCGCATCCGGTCGAGACGAAGAAGAAGCTCTCGTACATCCCTGAACAGGTGACGCTCTATCCGAACCTCTCGGGCCTCGAGAACCTGCGCTTCTTTACGCGGCTCGCGCAAGCCGCCGTGGACTCTGATGCGGAGTTGCTCGCGATCCTGGCGCAGGTCGGGCTCACGGCCGATCAGGCGCGCCGCCGCGTGGGGACGTATTCGAAAGGCATGCGGCAGAAGGTCGGCATCGCGATCACGATCGCGAAGGGCGCGTCGGCGTTGCTGCTCGATGAGCCGACCTCGGGCCTCGATCCCAAAGCCTCGAATGATTTCTCCGAGCTGCTTACGGTCCTGAGCGGACGCGGTGTTGCGATCCTGATGGCGACCCACGACTTGTTTCGCGCGAAGGAATCCGGCACCAGGGTCGGCATCATGAAGCACGGCCGCCTCGTCGAGACGCTGGACACTAAGCAACTGGGGCACAGCGACTTAGAGCAGATCTACCTCCGCCACATGCACGATTAGGCGCAAGCGAGCTTGACTAAAAGTAAAGCATGCTTTACAGTTCCTTTCAGGAGCTGAACATGCTGTCTGTCCTTCTTCATCGCAAGCGCAAGGCTGCTGAGAAAGCCCTGGCCGCGTCCAAGAGCGGCATCGGTGGGGCGGTCGATGCCATCGAGCTGACGCAAAAGGTCTACGGCGTTCGGCTGCTGGTCCGTGGACTGTTGTGGCTGTCGATCTTCATGATCGCGCGCGGGTTGCTCGAGATGAACATCGCGTCGCCGCCGATGCGGGCGGCGATCGCGCTGCTGCCGACGCCGTTCTTCGCGTGGTACCTGTGGACGTGGATGAAGGGCGTCAGCGAGATGGACGAACTGCAGCGCCGCATCGAACTCGAGGCCCTCGCGCTGGCGTTTCCGCTGGCGGTGGTGCTGCTGATGACGCTGGGCTTGCTGGACGTGGCGATCGGCCTCAGCGAAGAGGACTTCAGCATCCGCCACGTGTGGGCGATGATGCCGGTGCTCTACTACTTCAGCCTGTGGCGCGCCAAGCGGCGCTACGAATGAAGAATCGCCTCAAGGTGCTGCGCGCCGAGCGCGACTGGTCGCAACAGGACCTGGCCGGTCACCTCGGCGTGTCGCGACAGACGATCAACGCCATCGAAACGGAAAAATACGATCCGAGTTTGCCGCTCGCCTTGAAGATCGGCAAGCTGTTTGGCCTCTGCGTCGAGAAGATCTTTACGCTCGACCCTTAGTCCCCTAAGCCCCTAAGCCCCTACTTACTGAAATTGATCATCCACTCGCTCTTGCCGCTCATGAAGAAGCGCGACGTGGCGCCGGCCATCTTGTCCGTGCCGATGCCGAGCGAGGAGCCGATCACCTGCGGATACCAGCGTCCGCCGCTCAGGATTTTCTGGGGCGCCGACCACAGCGACGGATCGTCGAGCCGCGGCGCATACGAGACGTAGATCCCTTCCTGCCCGTAGTTTTCGTCCTTCGCGCGATTGAGCAGCATCACGTACGACTCGATCGCTGAGTTCCAGTGCACCGCGGGGCCCCAGTACGCGTCGACCTTGTCGTCGCCGTCATGCCACGCCAGTGTCGGTGCGACCAGCGGCGTCGCTGACAGATGGGTCCAGGCAAACGTCGGCCCGGCGCCCTGCGGCCCCGGCACGAACTCGGGCCGGCGCAGGTTGTCCCAAATGCCGTCGCGCCACATCTCGACGCGGCCCGCCGGACGATCGCGGTCGGCCCACACCATGCGCGCCACCGCCACGCCCTGCGACTCCTGCCGCGTCGGATACTGGCTGTAGAAGAAGTAAAGGAACTGCTTGTCCTTGTCGAGCATCACGCTCAAGTCGCCGACGCCGCCGATCACGTAACGGTTCTTTGACGCGCACGCGATCGCGCTTTGTCGCGCCTGGATGACGAAGCCCAGGTCCTGCCACGTGCGTCCGCGGTCGGTCGACTTCGCGGCGCCGATGCGCGGCACGAAGCGGTCGTCGCGCCCGCAACGCGAGGCCGGCCATTCGTTGTGGTAGAAGCCGTACCACGTGTCGACACCATCCGACACGACGGCTTCCATCCACAGGCCATGCCCCGGATGGGGTGAGAGCGTGACGGGCGTCGCTGCGCTGAGTCGATCGACGGCGAGGCCGGAAGAGATCGACGGCGCACCCGAGTACGACGTCAGCACGAACATTTTCTGCTGGCCGCCCTCGAGATCCCACACGACGGGGCTGTTCGAATCGACTCCACCGGGCAGAGTGATGACAGGCGCACTCGTCAGCGACACCCGGAAGGTGGGTGCCGCCGCAAAGGGCGCTGCCATCGACAATGCAAAGACCGCGGAAAGAACGCTAATCACCGAACTTACAAAACGCATAAACCTCAACAATTCACCGCGACGGGGGAACGCCGGGTGCCTTGGGTACTACGGCTGTCTTGCGGGTTTCGTTTCAGCTAAGCTCGTGAAACCATGTCTCCGGTTGTCTCGACAGTTGTCGACGACCTCGACACCAGGCAGGACGAAATTGCTGAGCTGCAGCGCGCCTGGCGCGGTCCGGACGATATCGCTGCGCCGACCACCTCGAAGATCAACAACGCGCAGCTCACCGTGACGCGCAATGGCGCGTCCGACTTCCAGGATCGGCAGGTCTATCTCTATGTCGACGGGGAGTTGTGGGGGAAGGTGAAATACAACCGGCCGCTGACCCGCGAGATTCCGCCCGGGCGGCACACCGTGCGCGCCTTCAACACGCTGTTCTCACACACGATTGAGATTGATGCGGGGGCCGGTGAACACGTGCGCCTGAAGTGCAGCAACGCGTTGGGAAGGGGCGGTTGGATCATGATGGTGATCTGGCAGATCGCCGCCCTTCGGGTCAAACTTGAACGAGAGTAGTACCTAATTCCTAATTCCTAATTCCTAGTGCCTATTTCTCTTTGACGATCTTCGAGGCGGTGATCCACTTGCGGCCGTCCTTCTCGGAGATCGCGCCGGTGATCGTCACCTTCATCGGTTCCATGCACGCTTCGCCGGTTTCCTTCGAGACGTCGTTCTTGGTCACGTAGTATTCGGCGGTCGGCTTCTTGGCATCCCCAACCATCAGGACGTCCTGGCATTCCTTCGCGTCGGGGCGCTTCAGGAAGCACTTCGCGCACACCATCTCACCCTTGAACGTCTGGTCGGCGGCAAACGCCGGCATTGCCACGGCGACCGCGGCCAGGGTCGCAATCATCTCTCGTCGGGTAATCATTTGGATCTCCAGTAGCGACGCGACCGTCAGGTCCGTCGACCTATTGTATGCTCACCCGGAGGCCACTTTCTTGAAGCAGTTCGGCGTGTTGTTCCTGGTATTGGTGTCCGCCGGCGTCGTCACGCTTTCGGCGCAAAAACGCACATTCACGAATCCACGGCCCGAGCCGTACTTCAAGACGCTGTTCCCGAACGCCGGCGGGTTTTCGACGTTCGGCGGCACGCCGCTGCACTACAAGGTGTACGGCGTCGACCCCAAGACCAATCCCACCGCGCCGCCGATTGGCTTCATCTTCTGGACCACCGACGTGGTGCCGACCGATGTTGGGTATCACGGCCCGATTCACTTCCTGGTCGGCATGGACACGCGCGGCATCATCCAGCGCGTAATCATGGATTACAACTCCGAGCCCTACGGCTACTTCTCGGTGGATCCGCCAAAGTTTGTCGAGCAGTTCAAGAACAAGAGCATTCGCGATCCCTTCCAGACCGGCAAAGACATCGCCGCCGTCTCGCGCGCGTCGATCACCGTGAACCACGCTGCCCGCGTGCTGCGGGATGCGTCGCGGACGATGGCCAAGACGTTCCTGACGCCGGATCAAATCAAGCCGCAATGATCGATGCGCAACCCGCCCTGAGCCTGGTCGAAGGGCAGCCTGATCCCTGGGGCTTCGACGAGGCGCCGGTCGAGACGTGGGCCGATATTCTCGCCCCGCAGTACCTGGACCTCGCGCTGTTGACCGCGTTCTTCGTGCTGGCGCTCATCAGCTTCAAGCGCAAGAGCGTGGTGTTGAAGTTCGTGACCTTCGCCGCCGCGATCGGCTACATGGGCTTCGCGAAGAGCTACCTGATCTCGATCACCAACATCTTCAGCGTGCTCGACTGGAACTGGCCGATCGTCAAGTACAACCTGGCGTGGTACCTGTTCTTCGGCTTCACCGTGATCTCGACGATCCTGTGGGGCCGCCTGTACTGCGGCCGCATCTGCGCCTACGGCGCGCTGACGCAGACGCTCGATGCGATCCTGCCGGCGAAGATGCGGGTTGAGGTGCCCCGATCGATCGAGAAGCGCGCGTCGCTCATCAAGTTCGGGATCCTCGGCGGCGTGATCGTCTACTACCTGGTCACGCACAACCTGCTGATCTACCAGTACACCGAGCCGTTCTGGATGTTCGGCATGTTCGGCACGCCGCTGATGTGGACGCTGCTGGCCGTGTTGCTGGCGGCGACGCTGTTCGTCCGCAACCTCTATTGCCGCTTCCTGTGCCCGGTCGGCGCGACCCTGGGCCTGCTCTCGCTCGCGACGGTGTTTCGGATCAAGCGCTGGTCCGAGTGCAATACCTGCCGGATCTGCGAGAAGACCTGCCAGTGGGGCGCCATCGAGGGGCCCCGGATCCTGATGACCGAGTGCGTCCGCTGCGACGACTGCGAGCGGCTCTATGCCGACCAGGCGAAGTGCCCGCACTGGCGCATCATCGAATACAACAACCGTAAGATCGCCGTCCTGCCGTTGCAGCCGGTGCGATAGAATTCACACCCGAATGGCGACATCCGCGACCGCTTCGTCCCCCAAGCCCCGCATTTCACCAACCATGCAGATCATGCTCGGCCTCGTGGTCGGGTTGCTGGTGGGCTGGTTTATCAGCACGTTTGATGATGCGACCGCCGCGCGGTATGCGGCGGTGATCCGGCCCTTCAGCCAGATCTTCATCCGCATGATCCAGATGCTGATCGCGCCGCTGCTGTTCGGCACGCTGGTGGCCGGCATCGCGGGCGCGGGGCACTTCAAGGACGTGGGGCGCATGGGCCTGCGCGCCATCATCTACTTCGAAGTCGTCACCACCCTGGCGCTGTTCCTCGGCCTGGCGGCGGTGAACATTCTCAAGCCGGGCGTCGGCGTCGTCCTGCCGGAAGCCACGGGGGCGGCCCCGGTCGCCGGCACCGCGCAGACGTGGGATCAGATCCTGCTGCACCTCGTGCCGA
Source organism: Vicinamibacterales bacterium (assembly GCA_035553795.1). GTDB lineage: Bacteria > Acidobacteriota > Vicinamibacteria > Vicinamibacterales > UBA2999 > 12-FULL-67-14b. The sequence continues at coordinate 672 of DATMJU010000164.1, read as the reverse complement.
CGTCGGCCATCCAGGCGATGGCCACGGGCGACATCCTGCAGATCGTCGTGTTCAGCATCGTGTTCGCGATTGGCCTCGGCATGGTCGGCGAGAAGGCCAAGCCGATGATCGAGTGGTGCGAGTCGCTCACCGAGGCGATGTTCAAGGTCACCAACATCGTGATGCTCTACGCCCCGATCGGCGTCGGCGCCGCGATTGCCTACACCATCGGCGTCAGCGGCCTGCAGGTGCTGCAGAACCTCGCGTTCATGATCGTCACGCTCTACATCGCGCTGGCGGCGTTCTTCCTGCTGGTGCTGATCCCGGTGATGCTGATGTTCCGCATCCCGATCGTCGCGTTCTTCAAGGCGATCAAGGAACCGGCGCTGATCGCGTTCTCGACGACGTCGAGCGAAGCGGCGTTGCCGCGCGCGATGGAATGCGTCGAGGCGTTCGGCGTCCCGCGCCGCATCGTCTCGTTCATCCTGCCGCTCGGCTACAGCTTCAACCTCGATGGCACCACGCTGTACCTGTCGCTCGCGTCGATCTTCGTCGCGCAGGCAGCCGGCATCGAGCTGACCTGGGGTCAGCAGCTGACGATGATGCTGACGCTGATGTTGACCAGCAAAGGCGTGGCCGGCGTGCCGCGCGCCGCGCTGGTGATTCTCGCCGCGACGGTGGCCAGCTTCAACC
>DATMJU010000163.1:0-11608 GCA_035553795.1 Vicinamibacterales bacterium | reverse complement strand
CGTTGCGGCGGATCGCATGGCACAGCTGACCGAGACCGATTGACAACGAGTCGCCGTCACCGGAGACGCCGATCATGATCAGGTCCTGGTTGGCGGCATTGGCACCGGTCGCCACCGCCGGCATGCGGCCGTGCACGCTGTTGAAGCCGTGGGCTTCGCGCAGGAAGTAGGCCGGCGTCTTCGACGAGCAACCGATGCCCGACAGCTTCGCGACCTTGTGCGGCGGGATGCTCAGCTCCCAGAACGCCTGGATGATCGCGGCCGTGATGGAGTCGTGACCACAGCCGGCGCACAGCGTCGTGATGGCGCCTTCGTAGTCTCGACGGGTCAGGCCTATCGCATTCGCCTTCAGCGACGGATGGTGGACTTTGGGTTTCGCAATGTAGGTCATGCCACCTTCTCCAGCTTCGCTTTCACGCCGCTAATCACGTGGTGCGCGCTCATCGGGAAGCCCGCGTAGTAGCGCACCGATTCGAGCTTCTCGATGTGGATACCGAGATCGAGCATCAGCAGGCTGCGCAGTTGCGCATCGCGGTTCTGCTCGACGATGAAGTTGACGTCGTGCTGCTCGAGGAACTGCCGCACGTCCTCGCCAAACGGGAAGCCGCGAACGCGCATGTAGTTGACCTTGATGCCGTCGGCCGCGAGCAAATCCATCGCCTCGACGCACGCCGCGTGACACCCGCCGACGGTGACGAGACCGACCTTCGCGCCTGGCGTTTGCTTGATCACCGGCGCCGGCAGCGCCTTGGTCGAACCCTGGATCTTGCGGTTGATGCGGTCGAGCACTTCCTGGTACTCGTCCGAGTCTTCCGTGTACGCGGCCTTGCTGTTGTGCCCCGAACCGCGCGTGAAGTACGCGCCCTTCGGGTGCACACCCGGCAGCGAACGCTGCGGAATGCCGTCGCCGTCGTGGTCGTAGTATCGCCAGAAGTTCTTCGCCTTCTCGAGATCCTCCGCCGACAGCACCTTGCCGCGGTCCGGCTTGTAGCTGTCGTCCCACTTCAGCTTCGGCACCATCCAGTCGTTCATGCCGATGTCGAGGTCGGTGACCAGGAAGGTCGGCGTCTGGAAGCGCTCGGCGATGTCGAACGCCTTGGCGGCAAACTCGAACGCCTCGTTCGGATCGGACGGGTACAGGCAGATGTGCCGCGTGTCACCGTGCGACGCGTAGGCGCACATCATCAGGTCGCCCTGCTGCGTGCGCGTCGGCATGCCGGTGGACGGGCCCGTGCGCTGCACGTCAACGATCACCGCGGGAATCTCCGCGTAATAGGCCAGCCCGATGAACTCGTTCATCAGCGAGATGCCGGGGCCGGCAGTGGGCGTGAACGCGCGCGCGCCCGCCCACGACGCGCCAATCACCATGCCGAGCGCGGCCAGCTCGTCTTCCGCCTGCAGGATCGCAAACTTCTTCCGCTTCGTTTCCGGATCGCGCCGGTACTTCATACAGAAGCTCTTGAAGGCTTCCATTACCGACGTCGCCGGCGTGATCGGGTACCACGCGCCGACGGTCGCGCCGGCGTACACGGCGCCGAGCGCGGCGGCGGTGTTGCCGTCGATCAGGATGCTGTCCTTGGTCGCGTCCATCTTCTCGAGATGGATCGGCAGCGGACACTGGAAGTTCGCCTTGGCGTAGTCGTAACCCAGCGCGATCGCCTTCTCGTTCGAATCGAGCAGCGACTTCTTGGCGGCGTACTTCTCCTTGGTCAGCGCCGCGATGATCTCGGTGTCCATGCCGATCAGCGCGGCCAGCGCGCCGGCGTAGGCAATGTTCTTCATCAGGATGCGCTCGCGCACACCCTTGAAGGTGGCGTTGCACATCTCGGCCAGCGGCACGCCGAGGTAGGTGATGTCGGTGCGCTTCAGTTTTTCATCGAGCGGCCACGACGAATCGAACATCAGGTAGCCGCCCGAGCGCACTTCGGCGACGTCCTTCGCGTAGGTGGCCGCGTTGAGCGCGATCATCAGGTCGAAGTGCGGCGTGCGCGCGGTGTAGCCGTGCTTGTTGACGCGGATCTCGTACCACGTCGGGAGGCCCTGGATGTTCGACGGGAACACGTTCTTGCCCGTCACCGGCACGCCCATGCGGAAGATGGCCTGCATGATCAGGCCGTTGGCGCTCGCCGAACCCGTACCGTTCGCGGTCGCTATCTTGAAAGCGAAATCGTTCACTCGGCTCATAACTGTTAACTGTCGACTCTTGACTGCAAACTGCTAACGTCCAACCGCTTCAAGCGGGATGAATGTCGTTCCGGCGTGCGGCAGCTCGATCACGGCGCGGCGCATGTCCCATGCGTACGTCGGGCACCGCTCGGCGCACAGGCCGCAGTGCAGGCAGACGTTCTCGTCCTTCACCATCACGCGGCCGGTCTGCTTCAACGGATCCGAGTGGAATAGCGGCTGCTCGAGGTTCAGTGCCGGCGCCAGGGTCAAGGCTCGCAGCTCGGCCTCGCTCTCCTTATTGGGAATGATGGTGAGGCAGTCGGTCGGGCAGATGTCGATGCACGCATCGCACTCGATGCACAGCGAATCGGTGAAGTGCGTCTGCACGTCGCAGTTCAGGCAGCGCTCCACCTCCGCGCGCGTCTGCTCTTCAGTGAAGCCTTCCTCGACTTCGACGGTCATGCCTGAGAACCGCACGTTCAAGTCGACGTGCTTCATCTTCTGGCGTTTCACCGGGTCGTAGTTGTTGCTGTACGACCACTCGTGCAGGCCCATCTTGGTGCTGGTCAGCGTCACGCCGTGCGGCGGACGATCGGTCACCGGCAGGCCCTGGCAGAACTGGTGAATCGAGATCGCCGCCTGGTGGCCGTGCTCGACGGCCCAGATGATGTTGGCCGGACCGAACGCCGCGTCGCCGCCGAAGAACACGCCCGGCTTGGTGGACATGAACGTCTTCTTGTCCACGACCGGCATGTCCCACTTCTTGTCGAACTCGAGGCCCATGTCGCGCTCGATCCAGGGGAACGCGTTCTCCTGGCCGATCGCCAGCACCACCGAGTCGCACGGCAGCGTGATGCGGCCGGCCGGCTCCTGGATGAACTTGCCGTTCTCTTCGCGCGACGTGAACTTGTCGAACTCCATGCCGGTCAGCTTGCCGTTCTCGACAATGAAGCGGACGGGAGACAGGTTCTCGAGAATTTCGACCTGTTCTTCTTCGGCGTCCTCGAGTTCCCACGGGGATGCCTTGAAATACTTGCGCGTGCGCCGCGAGATCACCTTCACGTCGGTCGCGCCGAGGCGCTTCGCCGAGCGGCAGCAATCCATCGCGGTGTTGCCGACGCCGATGATCAAGACCTTCTTGCCGACCGACGTGATGTGGCCGAAGTGAATCGACTCGAGCCACTCGATGCCGATGAACACCTGGTCGGTATCGTGACGCCCGGGCAGGTCGAGCTCCTTGCCTTTCGGGGCGCCGGTGCCGACGTAGACCGCGTCGAACTCCTTCGAGTCCACCAGCGACTTCAGGCTCGTGACCGGCGAGTCGTACTTCATCGTGACGCCCATGTTCACGATGTAGCCGATTTCTTCGTCGAGCACTTCTTCGGGGAGGCGGAAGGCGGGAATGTTGATGCGCATCAAGCCGCCGGGACGCGGCCCTTTTTCGAAGATGGTTACTTCGTAGCCCAACGGCATCAGGTCATTCGCCACGGTCAGTGACGAAGGTCCCGCGCCGATGAGCGCCACCTTCTTTCCGTTCTTCTGGGTCGGGATCGCCGGCAGGCGATCGGTGATGTCGTCCTTGTGATCGGCGGCAACGCGCTTCAGCCGGCAGATCGCGACGGGCTTGCCGTCGACGCGTCCGCGGCGGCATGCCGGCTCGCAGGGTCGATCGCACGTTCGCCCGAGGATGCCCGGGAAGACGTTCGACTCTCGATTGAGCACATACGCATCGTCGTAACGGCCCTGCGCGATCATCCGAATGTATTCGGGGACGTTCGTGTGGGCGGGGCAGGCCCACTGGCAGTCGACGACCTTATGGTAATAATTCGGGTCCGAGGTATCCGTCCGGGTCATGTTTCCCCGGATTATGCCGCAGAAGGCTCAGAAAGCACAGAATCCGAAGGAATTGCCGCTAGGCGGGCGAAGAGACCTCCCGCAGGTGATTCCGCCCTGACTCGGTGGCGAAACCCTTCTCGAACCGCTCCCTGGTGGTCCGTTCCTCGATGGTGGCGACGCTGAAGTAGTCGGCCTGCAGCCGTTCACGCGTCAAATCGACGATGAAGTAGCCCCGGTAGAAGCCGTCGACGTAGTGCAGATGCGGCCGGGCGGCCTTGATGTTGTCGAGCTGCTTGGGCCCTTCCGGCCCGCGCCCGAGGTTGCTTGGCGACGAGACCGAAGTACCGGCGAACTCCACGCCCAGCGATCCCTTACCCGTCGACTTGTCGTATCCGGCAAACGGATCGCGCGGCAGATCGTACGCCCATGAACTGTGGACGTCGCCCGTCAACACCGCGAAGTTGTTGATCTTCGCGCGCTCGACCATGTCGAACACGCGCGCGCGGGCGCCGCGGTAGCCGTCCCAGGAGTCGACGCCCGTTGTGCGTTGTCCCGTCGGCGTCTGCGGCGCGAACATCACCTGCTGTCCGAGCAGCGTCCAGCCCGCTCGCTGCTTCGAAGCAGTGACCAGCTGCTCCGCCAGCCACTGCTCCTGTTCGGCGCCAAGCAACTGCCGTGAGGCGGATTCGATGATCGCGCTTTGATCGGCGGTGGTCTGTTGTTCGCGTCCGACGACGCGCGTGTCGAGCATCACCAGCGACGCCAGGTCGCCGAACTGGAACGCGCGATAGATGCGTTCCAGCCGGGTTTGCCCATCCTCGCGGATCGGCATCCACTCGAAGTAGGCCTGCGTGGCCGCGGTGCGCCGCGCCCGCCACTCCCCTTCCTCGCGCCCGTCGTTGTTGTGGTTCTGCGCGCCGCCCTGCCAGGCGTTGTTGGTGAACTCGTGATCGTCCCACACGCAGATGAACGGATGCATCTGGTGGATCGCTTGCGAATCCGGATCGGCCTTGTACTGCGCGTGACGGGTCCGGTAATCCTCGAGGACCACCATTTCCTTGTCGGGCGCGGGAATGCGGCCCCACCGAGTGCCGTCTCCGTACTGCGCGTTGGCGTACTCGTAGATGTAGTCGCCAAGGTGCAGGATAGCGTCGAGGTCACGCCGATTTGCCAGGCACGCGTAGGCGTTGAAGTATCCCTGCGGCAGGTTCGAGCACGACACCACGCCGAGGCGGACACGCGAGACGTTGCCGGTTGGTAGCGTCTTCGTGCGACCGACGACGGACTGCTCACCCGCGCAGGAGAAGCGGAAGTAGTAAGTGGTGGCGGGTTTGAGACCGGTCGGATCGACCTTGACCGTGAAATCTCGCGCCGCGCCGGTCTCCACTTCACCGCGCGCGACGATCTGCGTCACCTTTTCGTCGCTCGCTACCACCCACGACACCCGTTGAGCGCCGGTCGTTGCCGGCGTCACGCGCGTCCACAGGATCACGCGGTCGCCCAGTGGGTCGCCACTGGCGACGCCGTGCCGGAACACCGGATTGGTGACTTGCGCGAGTGCGCCAATCGACCGGACCCATGGCAACGCGCCGAGGGCAGCGCCGCTGGTCGACAGGAAGCGGCGACGAGAGATATTCCGCATGCGCGAGAGTCTACTTCGGAGACGTAACTACCGCGTCACGTCCGTGCTTCTCGAGAGATCTTCGTGCGCTCGATTTCGCGATCAATGAACTGCTTCATTTCCGCGAGCGCCCCTTCCCAGCCGCGGTCCATGATCTGGAAGTAGCGCTCCCAGCGAGGTCCCTCGCCCTCGGCGCTCTGCTTCACCGTCAACATCGTCTGGCGACCATTGCCGTGCGGGCGGCACTGCACGTCGAGCGCCATGGGACCGATCGGATCGCCGTCCGGCGGCTGCCAGTACGCGTCGGCCAGGAAGAAGGATGCGCCGGGCCGGTAGTCGATCACCGTGCCGTGGAAGGCGCCGCCCAGGCGCCCGAGAATCTCGTCCTTGAAGTCGGTGGATTCCCACTCGATGGCATACATGCCGAGCGGGCGGGGCACGGCAAACGCCCGCGTCACCTGCCACCAGCCTTTGAGATCGGATTCCGTGAAGAACAACTGCATCACGCGCGCCGGGGGCGCGGAGATTAGCTGCGTACGCGTGACATCCAGAAGCTTCGCGTCGGTGGCCATCGGGAGAGCAGAATTCTAATGGCTAGTCGAGGCATTCCGCTCGGACTTTTTCGACGGCCTCCGCTGCTGGCTCCAGTGCCGCCGCCGATGCTTCGACTTCGGGCATCGACGGTATGATGTGTCGTCCGCTGAACGCACGCGGGTACTGATGCCCCTCACATCGGGTTCTCGTCTCGGCGTCTACGACATCACTGCCCAGATCGGCGCGGGCGGGATGGGCGAGGTCTATCGGGCCACCGACACAAACCTCAAACGCCAAGTCGCAATCAAAGTGCTGCCGGCGTCGGTGGCGGCCGACGTCGATCGCCTCGCTCGATTCCAGCGGGAAGCCGAGGTCCTCGCAGCCCTCAACCATCCCAACATCGCCGCGATTTACGGTCTTGAGAAGACCGCCGACTGCACGGCGCTGGTGATGGAACTCGTCGAGGGCGACGATCTTTCGCACCATACCGCGAAGGGCCCGATGCCGGTGGAGGACGCGTTGGTGGTCGCGAAGCAGATCGCCGCGGCCCTCGAAGCCGCGCACGACCAGGGGATCATCCATCGCGATCTGAAGCCGGCCAATATCAAGGTCCGCCCGGACGGCACGGTGAAGGTGCTGGACTTCGGACTCGCGAAAGCGGTGGATCCCGCCGCCTCGTTAACGCCCGGCGCGTCGATGTCGCCCACCATCACGACGCCGGCGATGACCCAAGCCGGCATGATCCTCGGTACCGCGGCCTACATGGCGCCCGAACAGGCACGGGGCAGGTCTGTCGATCGCCGGGCCGACATCTGGGCGTTTGGCGCAGTGCTATTCGAAATGCTGGCAGGGCGCAGGCCGTTCGACGGCGAGGACACGACCGAAGTGCTCGGAGCGGTCGTGCGCCTCGATCCGCAATGGGACGCCCTCCCGCCATCAGTCCCGACTCGCGTCATGCAGGTCCTGCGCGCGTGCCTGCAGAAGGATCCCAAGCGCCGCCTGGGCGACATGCAAAGCGTGCGGCTCGCGCTCGAGGGCGCCTTTGAGAGCACGACGCCGGCATCCGCCGCTCAGTCCCCTGCCCGCCGGCAACGGTGGCAGCGCGCGCTGCAGATAGTGGGTACGGCGGTGCTGACGGCACTCGCTGGGGTCGTAGTCGCCTGGCGCCTGTGGCCTACCGTCCTGCCTGCGCCCGAAGTACGCCTCGAGATTCCGACACCGGACATTCCGGGGCAGCAGAACTTCGCCATCTCGCCGGACGGAAGCTCCATTGTGTTTTCCGCGGACGACACGGGCAGCCCGAAACTGTGGTTGCGACGGCTCAACGAAGCCCAGGCCCGTGCATTGGAAGGTACCGAGTTTGGACGCCTGCCGTTCTGGTCGCCAGATGGCCGATCAATCGGATTTCTCGAGCAAGGCACGAGCAGGATGAAGCGCATCGATCTCGATGGCGGCGTGACGACGCTTTCGGAGGAGGTGGCACCAGGAGCGCGCGGCAGTTGGAATCGCGCGGGGATGATCCTGACAACCGGCGGCCGCGGGGTGGCCCGACTGTCCGCGAATGGTGGTCCACTGGAAACGGTCGCCGAGGCGTCCGTCACCAGCATCACGCAGCCCATGTTCCTGCCGGACGGCGAAAGATTCCTGTGCTATCTGCGGGATGGCAGAGAGGGAATCTATTGGGGGTCGTTGAGTGGTTCCCCTCTGACATTCCTGACCGCAGCCGATTCCTCGGGCCAGGTCTTTCAGGACCGTCTTTTCTACATCAACCAGGGAACCCTGCTGGCAAGGACCCTGGATCTGCGGCGCATGGCACTGACCGGGGAGCCCGAAAGGATTGCCGACCAGGTTGGCGCATTTTCTATCTCGGACACCGGTGTGATCGCAGTGCGTGCACCAATCGTCGTCGGGCGGGGGAACCAGTTGCGCTGGCGGGACCGTAACGGCGCATCCGGTGATGTTGTCGGTGAACCCGGACCGAATATTTCGGTGACGCTGTCACTGGATGGACGTCGCGTGGCCGTCGATCGCCTCATTCAAGACAACCGCGACGTGTGGATTCTCGACATCCAGCGAGGGGCAGCATCGCGTTTCACGTTCGATCCTGCTCAGGATGGATATCCGGTCTGGTCGCCGGATGGGTCGAAGATCGCGTTCGAGTCGGCGCGCCAGGATCCTTTCGACATATACCTGAAGCCATCTGACAGCGCCGCCGCTGAAAAACCCCTTCTCGCATTACCGGGAGTGCAATGGCCGTACGACTGGTCCAGCGACGGCAAGTACCTACTCTTCCTGACCGCGGCGAGCCTCGCGAGTCCCAGGGACCTGGCCGCACTCCCCATGGACGCAGCGGACCGGAAACCCATCCCGATCACGGAAACCTCGTTCTGGGAGCGCAATGGCGCGTTCTCACCAGATGGGCGTTGGGTGGCCTACGAGACCAATGAATCAGGACGATACGAAGTTGTGGTGGTGTCGTTTCCGAACCGCTCCGGTAAGTGGCAGGTCTCAACCAGTGGCGGGATGCAGCCGCGCTGGCGCCGGGACGGGAAGGAAATCTACTTCATTGCACCCGACCTGAAGATGATGGCGGCCGCAGTGCGTACGTCGGGCACATCGCTCGAAACCGATACGCCGGTCCCATTGTTTCAGACCAGGGTACCTCGGGGCGGCGCGGCGGAAGAGAAACATCAGTACGACGTGTCCAGGGACGGTCGGTTCCTGGTCAATGAGGTCGGCGATGCAGGCGGGTCACCCCCGATCATGCTCATCCTGAACTGGCGTCCCCAATAGACGTAGCCGCCACTGGGCGCCGCACGCTCTGCGGTCGAACGGGGGCCAGCCGGTCAGTAGACCAGGTAACGCGCCCGAATGTCCTCGAAAGCTTGACCCTCACGCTCCCAGACCGGCACCAGGTCTTCGGCCTTCTTCCCCGCATCCAGCGCTTCCCGTAGTGCCGGCGAGCCGGCCAGGATGTCGATCGGCTCTTTCTCGTGCTCGTATTCGTAAGGCGGCCGCCGCCAGGCGAAGTCGTTGGGACCCGCGGCCTTGATGGCATCGATCAGCGCCACGCCGGTCAGCACCGGCTTGAACGCGTTCCGATCGAGCACGTGAATCTGGCAACCGCCGCAGGTCTTCTTCGCGTGCTTCTGGAAGGTGGGCTCGAACACCGCGGGGCGGAAGTGCACACCCGGCAGCTTGCGCGCGTTCATCGACTGCGCGAACAGTTCGGCATCGACCCAGGGCGCCCCGACCAGCTCGAACGGCCGCGTGGTGCCGCGCGCTTCCGACGCGTTTGTCCCTTCGAACAGCACCGTGCCAGGGTAGACAATCGCGCTATCGAGCGTCGGGATGTTCGGCGACGGCATGATGAACGGCAGTCCCGTCTGATCGAAGTACATCGAGCGCAACCAGCCGTCCATGTCCACGACGGTGAGCGGCGCATTGATTGCGAAGTGCTCGTTGAAGAACCGCGCCAACTCACCGATGGTCATGCCGTGGCGCATCGGGATCGGAAACTGCCCGACGAACGATTCGTTGCCGGGATGAAGCATCGGCCCTTCGACGTCGACGCCGCCAATCGGATTCGGACGATCGCAGACGATGATCTCGACGCCGTGCTTCGCGCAGGCGCGCAGGCAGTTGGCCATCGTGTAGATGTAGGTATAGATGCGGGCGCCGATGTCCTGCAGGTCGATCACCATCACGTCGACGTGGCGCAGCATCTCCGCGGTCGGCTCACGCGTCTCGCTGTAGAGCGAAAACACCGGCACCTTGCGGCGGCCATCGTTGGCGTGCGGCGTTTCGATCATGTTGTCTTGCACGTCGGATCGAAAACCGTGCTGCGGGCCGAAGATCGCCCCCAGCGTGACGCCGGGCGCCTGCGCCAGCGCATCGGTGATGTGCTGGTAGGAGGCGTCGACGGATGCGGGATTGCTGACGATGCCGACGCGGCGGCCTTTCAGCCGACCAGATGCGAGCAGGCGAGACGATCCGAGCATTACAGACACGCAGAAATTATAAAGGGACAAAGCCGCCCGTAAGGCGTCCGAATATGACCAGCGGCGGCGGCGATGATTTGCCAGAATACTGTCATCGCAAGCGGCGGATCGCGACGGGACGTCCGACGCCGTAGAGTGACTTCATGAGCGCGCTCTTCTACACACAGATCGACGACAGCCCGGTGGGCCCGTTGCTGCTGGCCGGTGATGCGGACGCGTTGCACGTGCTCTCGTTCGGCATGTCGTCGGCCGGAGGCCGGCACGAACGACATGTTTCGCGCCGGACGGAGATCGACGCGCAGTGGATCCCGGATACGAAGGGCGTGCTCACAGGTGTCCGCCAGGAACTCGATGCCTACTTCGCCGGCCGGTTGAAGCAGTTCTCAACGGCACTGGCATTCAACGGCACCGCGTTCCAGAACGCCGTATGGAAACAGCTGACGCGCATTCCGTACGGCGAGACGATCAGCTACCTGGAACTGGCGAAACGCATCGACAACCCCAAGGCGGTGCGCGCGGTGGGGCTCGCCAACGGCGCCAACCCGATCGCTATCATCGTCCCCTGTCATCGCGTGATCGGATCGAATGGATCGCTGACGGGCTTCGGCGGTGGGCTGCCAACCAAGCGCGCCCTTCTCGATCTCGAGAGAGGGCAGCGCACGCTCCTCTAGGCGCGGCGGATACGAACGAAGTTCGACGAGCCGCGATCGAGATCGGCCGACGTATTGACGACGATCATCGTGGCGTTGTCAGGGGCATTGGTGCGCTTCACCGCGGCATCGACGACGCGCGTGATGATCTCTTCCGTATCGCCTGACAGATCGCACACCAGCGGCACGATGCCGTGCCACACCGCAAGACACCGCGCGACTTCGGGGTTGTCCGTCACGGCAACAATGATCGATTGGGGACGGATCGCGGACAGCAAACGCGCGGTCTGCCCTTCGCGCGTCACTGCGACGATCGCGTGCGCGTTCGATCGCCTCGACAGCGACACCGCCGCCTCGCTCAACCCTTTCATGTAGTCGATCGCCATGGCCGGCGCCGGCAGATCGACCGGGCCGGGAAAGATCGACTCGGCATCACGGATGATCGCGTCGAGCACTTCGACCGATCGCACCGGGTAGAGCCCGGTCGCGGTCTCGCCTGACAGCATGATCGCGTCGGCTTCCCCGTCCACCGCGCCGGCCGCATCGCTGGCCTCGGCACGCGTCGGCCTCGGCTCGGTGCGCATCGACTCGAGGACCTGCGTCGCGACGACCACCGGCACGCCGCGCGCACGCGCCTTTTTCAGGATCTCCTTCTGCACGCGCGGCACGCGTTCGAGCGGAATCTCGAGGCCAAGATCGCCACGCGCCACCATCACCGCATCGGCGGCATCGAGAATCTCGTCGAGCCGTTCGATCGCTTCCGGCCGCTCGAGCTTCGCCATCACCGGCACCTTGGGCCG
>DATMJU010000162.1:0-9203 GCA_035553795.1 Vicinamibacterales bacterium | reverse complement strand
TCGTGCACGCGGCGCGCCGGCTCGACGAGAAGTTCGGGGTCAAGGTCGAGATTCGCCAGTTCTTCGAAGAGATCGTCTCGGTGTCCGCGCTTGCGGATTATGTTGCGGAACGGACGAAGAAAACGGGTGCGACGGGTGCGACGGGTGCAACGAGTGCGACGGGTGCAACGAGTGCGACGGGTGCGACGGGTGCGACGGGTGCGACGAGTGCGACGGGTGCTACGACTGCACCCGCTGCACCCGCTGCACCCGCTGCACCTGCTGCACCTGCTGCACCTGCTGCACCTGCTGCACATGTTGCACCCGCTGCACCCGCTGCACCCGCTGCACATGTTGCACCCGTTGCACTCGCCCCCATCCCCACCGACCTGGCGCAGATCGTCCAGCAGCAGATGGAGTTGATGTCGCGGCAACTGGAGTTGTTGGCCCGCATGCCGGGTGCCGCAGCGACGACGCATCCGGCGACGGCTCGAGCTGTCGTTCCCCAAACGAGTGTCCCGACAGTCGCCCCGGCGAGACCGGCGACGACGAGATCGTCGCCGCTGAACGATCTTCGCCAGGGCATCTCCGCAAAGCCGTCCGGATTGACCGAGCAGCAGCAGCGCAGCCTCGACAGCTTCATTGAGCGCTTTGCGAAGCGCACGCAGCGTTCGAAGCTGCTGGCGGACCAGGCGCGGCCGCACCTGGCTGACAGCCGCGCGACGGTGGGCTTCCGCTTCTCGACGAAGGAGATTCTCTACCCGATCACCGGTGCCGAAGCGCTCGGCTCCTGGCTCAAAGACGTCGACGACAACATGTATGTCGACCTCACCATGGGTTTCGGCGCGCTGCTGTTCGGCAGCAAGCCGGACTTTGCGTGTCAGGCGATCGCGCACGAGCTCGGGCGCGGCATTCAGCTGGGCATGCGCTCGGACCTGATGGAGGAAGTGTCGCGCCTGTTCTGCGAGTTGACCGGCAAGCAGCGCGTCGTCTTCACCAATTCAGGCACGGAAGCGGTCATGACGGCGCTGCGGCTGGTGCGCGCGGCGACCGGCCGCACGAAGGTCGTGATGTTCGAGGGCTCGTATCACGGGCACTCTGACGGCACGCTGGCGCAGCGGTCGATCAACCCTGCGATCCTGGAAGCAGAGCCCGTTGCCCCCGGTATTCCCGCCAACGTGGCCAAGGACGTCGTCGTCCTCGAATACGGCACGCCCGAGTCGCTCGAGACGATCCGCGGCATCGCGCACGAGATTGCGGCGGTGTTCGTGGAGCCGGTGCAGAGCCGCCGGCCGGACTTCCAGCCGATCGAGTTCCTGCGTGAGCTGAGAGCGGTCACCGAAGCGGCCGGCACTGCGCTGGTGTTCGACGAAATGATCACCGGCTTCCGCGCGCATCCGGCTGGATGCCAGGGGCTGTTCGGCATCGAGGCCGACCTCGCCACCTACGGAAAGATCATCGGCGGTGGCATGCCCATCGGCGCGGTGGCGGGGAAGGCAAAGTTCCTCGACGGCATCGACGGCGGCACGTGGCAGTACGGCGACCAGTCATATCCGGCTGCGTCGCGCACCTATTTCGGCGGCACCTTCTGCCAGCACCCGCTGGCGATGGCGGCGTCACTCTCGGTGCTGCGCCACTTGAAGGCGCAAGGCCCCGCGCTGCAGGAGACGCTGAACCGGCGGACCGCTGCGTTTGCGGCCACGTTGAACGAGTTCTTCGCGTCGGAAGATCTCGCGATTCGCGTCTCGCACTTCTCGTCGATTTTCCGCTTCGAGTTCTCCGGCAATCTCGAGCTGTTCTTCTACCACATGCTCGAGAAGGGCGTGTACATCTGGGAGTGGCGGAACTGCTTCCTCTCGACCGCGCACACCGACGAGGATCTCGATCGCGTCATTCGCGCCGTGAAGGAGACCATTGCGGACCTGCGCGCGGAGGGCTTCCTGCCCGCGCGTGATGGCTCCGCACCGCCGCCGGCGTCTTCCTCGACGCCTGCGAAGTCGCAGCCGGCAGCGACCGGCTTCTGGGAGCGCGGCAAGTCCAAGCTGGGGCAGCGCGAAACCAACGTGGTTCGTTCGCGTGAGGTTGCGCCGCGCATTGCGACGCGACCCTTGCAGTTCAGCCTGTCGTACTTCGGCAGCTACGAAGCGGCGTATTCGCCGGAAAAGTATGCGCTGCTGATCGAAGGCGCGCGGTTTGCGGACGCGGAAGGCTTCGAGGCCATCTGGGTTCCCGAGCGCCACTTCCATGACTTCGGCGGCCTGTCGCCGAACCCGTCAGTGCTGGCCGCCGCACTTGCACGCGAAACCAAGCAGATCCACCTCCGCGCCGGCAGCGTGGTTGCGCCACTGCATCACCCGATGCGGGTGGCCGAGGAATGGTCGCTCGTCGACAACCTCGCCGGCGGCCGTGTCGGCGTCGCGTTCGCGTCCGGATGGCATCCCAACGATTTCGTGTTCGCGCCGCAGAACTACGGCAAGCAGCGCGAGATCACCTTCGAGACGCTCGACACAGTTCGCAAGATCTGGCGCGGAGAACCCATCTCGCTGCGCAACGGCTCTGGCAAGGACGTGCCCGTTACCTTGCATCCGCTACCCAGCCAGAAGGAGCTCCCATGCTGGCTGACGATCGTCAATAACGCCGAGACCTATCGCAAGGCGGGCGAACTCGGCGTCGGCGTGCTGACGAACCTGATGGGGCAGACGGTCGATGAGCTCGCCGACAACGTCGCGCTGTATCGCGAGACGCTCGCGGCCAACGGTCACGATCCCGACGCTGGCGTCGTGACGGTCCTGCTCCACACCTATGTGCGAGAGGATGCGGAGCAGGCGGTCCGAGAGGCGCGCCGGCCGCTTTGCGACTACCTGCTGTCGTCGATGACGCTGTTCAAGCAGTTGGCAAAGAGCCAGGGGATGGCCGCAGATCTCGACAACCTGTCGGCGGCCGATCGCGAGTACATCGTGCAGACCGCCTACGACAAGTACGTCGGCTCGAGCGCGTTGATTGGTTCGCCGGATACCGTGCGGCCGATCATCGAACGCCTCCGCCAGGCGGGCGTCGACGAGATCGCCTGTTTTGTCGACTTTGGCGTTCCCACAGGACTCGCGTTGGAAGGACTAACGCCGCTCAACGCTGTCAGAAAGGAGTGGTCGGTCGCGCCGGCCAGCACCTTTTCCTATCCGATGAGCGAGGCGCAGCAGCAGCTCTGGCTGCTCGCGAAGATGTCGGAGGACGGCGCACGCGCCTACAACGATCCAGCAGTGCTGACCATCGAAGGCGAGCTCGATCTAGACGCCTTCACGCACGCGCTGAATCAGGTGGTCGCGCGACATGAGTCGCTGCGCACCACTATCGACCCGTCGGCAGATCGTTTGGTCGTGCACCCGGCGTCGCCGGTCGCTCCGTCCCTCATCGACCTGTCCGGCGCGGCGAATCCCGAGCAGGAAGTCCTGGCGCACCTCGAGCGCGTCAACCGCACGCTGTTCGATTTCGTCAACGGTCCGATCTTCTCGGCCACGCTGCTCAAGGTTGCCGCTGATCGCCATGTGCTGGTCCTCGGGTCGCATCACCTGCTCACCGACGGCCTGTCGATGGTGAACGTGATCGGCGAGATCAATACGGTTTATGCAGCCCAGCGAAGCGGAGCGGCGGCGAGCCTGCCGGTGCCGATGCAGTATCGCGAGTTCGTGCGCTGGCACGAGGCGCAAGCGGCATCTGCGGCCATGAAGGAACACGAACGCTATTGGCTGGCCCAGATGGCCGGGTCGCCGTCGCCGGGAGAGATTCCTGCGGATCGTCCGCGGCCGGCGGTCAGGACCTTCAACGGTTCAGTGCGGCGCCTTACGATCGACGCATCGCTGATGGCACGAGCCACCAAGCTCGCGGGGGCGCGTGGCTACACGCCGTTCATGCTGCTGCTTGGTGTCTACCAGTTGCTGCTGCATCGCCTGAGCGGGCAGGACACGATCGTCGTCGGGTGCCCGAGTTCCGGCCGCGCTCCGGAGCGCAGCGACACGCTGGTCGGATACTGCGCGCACTTGCTGCCGGTCGTGAGCACGGTGCCGGCGTCAGGGCGCCTCACCGTCAGTGAACACCTCCGCCAGGTGCGTGGCACCCTGCTGGATGCGTTCCAGCACCAGGACTATCCGTTTGCGCGCCTGCTCAACGCGTTGAATCTCAAGCGGGACATCAGCCGTCCACCGTTGGTATCGGCACTGTTCAACCTGGAGCGTCCATCGTTTCCGTCTGTTGAGGGCGGCCTGGCGCTGAAGCCGTTTCCGCGACACGGGACGTTTGCGCGCATGGACCTGACGCTGACGGCGAACCTGTATGACACGGGGGTCGTGCTCGAGTGCGACTACAACACGGACTTGTTCGACGCCGGGACGATCGATCGGTTATTGCAGCAGTACGAGACGTTACTTGCCGGCGTGGTCGATCATCCTGACGCCGATGTCCACGCGCTGCCGCTTCTCGACGAGACGGCGCGCCATCGGCAGCTGGTCACATGGAACGAGAGCGAGTCGCAGGTTGTTGATCGTTGTGCGCATCACCTCTTTGAGGCGCAGGTCAAACAGCACCCTGACGCGGTCGCGGTCTTCGAGCGGGCACTGGCGGGGCGTCGCCTCACCTACGGCGAGCTGAATGCCAGGGCCAACCAGGTGGCCAGATTCCTTCGCCAGTCGGGTGCAGGCGCGGAGCATCGCGTGGCGATCTATTTGCGGCGCTCAACCGACCTGCTGGTGGCCCTCCTTGGTTCGCTGAAGGCGGGCGTCGCCTATGTGCCCATCGACCCGTCGTATCCCGCGGCGCGGATCGAGCAGATCATCGACGATGCCGGCGTGTCGATGCTCCTGACGCAAGAGGATCTCCTTGCGTCGTTGCCATCACCGCCGGATGCCGTGTGCTGTCTCGATCGCGATCGTGACCTGCTCAATCGCGAGGCAACGGACAACCTGGCGATCGCGATCAACATCGACAGCCCGGCCTATGTGATTTACACATCCGGTTCCACCGGGCGCCCGAAGGGCGTGGTCGTGTTGCATCGCGGGCTGACCAACTACCTGCTGTGGGCGGCGAAGGCTTACGAGGCGGATGGCGGCACGCCGGTGTTGGGTTCGGTCAGTTTCGACGCCACCATCACCAGCTTGTTCGTGCCCCTGGTCGCCGGCGGCTTTGCAGAGTTGCTGCCGGAAGGCGAGGAACTCCCGGCGCTGGCCGCTGCCCTGACCGGTAACGCGGAGTATCGCTTCATCAAGATCACCCCTGCGCACCTCGATGCCGTGAACCGCCTGTTGCCCGATGGGCCGAACGCGAATGCCGCGCGCCGTATCGTGTTGGGCGGCGAGGCCATTGCACCGAATGCGCTCGTCAACTGGACCCGCCACGACTCCGTCCGCATCGTCAACGAGTACGGTCCGACGGAAGCGGTCGTCGGTTGCTGCACCTATGAATTCGGCGGACGTCCGGGAGAGACCGTGCCGATCGGCAAGCCGATCAGCGGTGCGCAACTCTATGTTCTCGATGATCACCTCGAGCCGGCGCCAATCGGCGTCGCCGGCGAGCTTTATCTCGGTGGTGAAGGGGTGGCGCGCGGATACTTCGGGCGCGCGGACCTGACCGCGGCGGCATTCGTGCCGGATCCGTTTGCTGGACGCGGCGGCAGCGGACGCGCGGGCGATCGCCTCTACAAGACCGGCGATCTTGCGCGCTATCGAGCCGATGGGCAGCTCGAGTACCTCGGCAGGCGCGACGGCCAGATCAAATTGCGGGGCTACCGCATCGAGCTGTCGGAGATCGAAAGCGTGCTCCTTCAGCAGCCCGACGTCCGCGAGGTCGCGGTGCTGCTGCGCAAGGACGACCCTGCCAATCCGCGCCTGGTCGCCTATGTGCGTCCGGCGGACGGTGTCACGTTGTCGATCAGCAAGCTGCGCGACGACCTGCGCCGCGTGCTGCCTGACTACATGGTGCCGTCATCGTTCGTTCGCATGGATGTGATGCCGCTCACCACCAACGGCAAGATTGATCGCTCGGCGCTGCCGGCCCCGGATCGTGAACGGCCCGAGCAGGCGGCGGAGTTCGTGCCGCCTCGCGGCACCATCGAGGATTCGCTCGCGGCGATCTGGCGGCAGGTGTTGAACCTGGACCAGGTCGGCGCCCACGACAACTTCTTTGACCTTGGCGGCACGTCGCTGCTGGCGCTCGAAGCCTTCAAGCGCATCGAGGGCGTTGCGGCGGGCAAATGCCAGGTCCTCGATCTGTTCAGGTATCCAACCGTTCGCTCGCTTGCCGCCTTTATCGGTGGCGGCGAAGACGCGGCGCCGGCGGGTGACGAAGAGATGCGGCAGCGCGCGCAGCGCCAGAAGAGTTCGGCGCGCAAACAGGCGAGCCGCCGGGCTCGCGAAACATCGCAGCAGGTATGACGATGAGTGAAGGACAGCACGAACCGACAGACGACATCGCCATCATCGGCATGGCGGGGCGCTTTCCGGGCGCTCCAGACCTGCGGACCTTCTGGCGCAACTTGCAGGGCGGCGTGGACTCAATCGGCCACTTCTCCGAGGAGGAGTTGATCGCGTCCGGCCTGTTCCCGATTGACGTGATCCGGCATCCGGACTTCATCGCCGCCAAAGGCGTACTGGACGGCGCGGACCTGTTTGACGCAGCGTTCTTCGGCATTTCTCCGCGCGAAGCCGAGTTGATGGACCCGCAGCACCGCCTGCTGATGGAGTGCGCCTGGCACGCGCTCGAGGATTCGGGCTACGACTCTGAACGGTTTCCGGGACGCATCGCCGCGTTTACCAGCACCGGGTTGAACACCTACATGGCGTTCAACATCTGCTCGCATCCGGGCCTCGCTCAACGGGTCGGCGGGTTTCACCTGTCGATCTGCAACGACAAGGACTTCGTCGCGACCCGCATCGCCTATGCAATGAACCTCAAGGGCGCGAGTCTGAATGTCAGCACGGCGTGCTCGTCATCGCTCGTGTCGGTGCACTTCGCCTGTCAGCACCTGTTGACGCACCAATCCGACATCTCCATTGTCGGCGCCGTGAGCGTGCACTTTCCACAGAAGGTCGGGCACATCTACGAGGCGGGTGCTGCGTACTCGCCCGATGGCCTGTGCCGGCCGTTCGACTCCACGCCGAGCGGTTTGATTGACGGCAGTGGCGTGGCATCGGTCGTGTTGAAGCGCCTGGACGATGCGTTGGCGGATGGCGACTCGATCTACGCCGTCATCAAGGGCACGGCGGTCAATAACGATGGCCGCAACAAGGTTGGCTATACCGCGCCGAGCATCGAGGGGCAGTCGGATGTGATTTCCGAGGCGCTCGAAATGGCCGGTGTTGAGCCGGACACGATTTCCTACGTCGAGGCACACGGCACGGCCACGCCGCTTGGCGACCCGATTGAAGTCGCGGGGCTGACGCAGGCGTACCGACGGAAGACGAAGCGCACCGGTTTCTGCGGCCTTGGTTCGGTGAAGTCGAACATCGGCCACGCGGACACCGCTGCGGGCCTTGCCGGCCTGATGAAGGTTGTGCTCGGCATGCAGCATGGGCAGATGGCGCCAAGCCTGCACTACAAGGCGCCGAACCCGGAGCTTCACCTTGAACAGAGCCCCTTCTACATCGTCGGTGAGCTGAAGGATTGGCCGAAGAGCAGCGAGCATCCGCGCCGGGCCGGCCTGAGTTCTTTTGGCGTCGGCGGCACCAACGCGCACGCAATCATCGAGGAAGCGCCGGCCCCTCAGGCTGGTTCTGCGTCGCGTGCAGACCAATTGCTGGTGTTGTCGGCGAAAACCCCCACGGCCTTGCAGCATGCGATCAAGGACCTTTACACGCACCTGAAGGCGAACCCGCAGATTAATCTCGCGGATGCGGCGCACACCCTGCAGGTGGGCCGAAGGCAGTTCGCTCGCCGCGCCGTCGTGACGGCGAGGACCGTTGAGGAAGCGATCGCGGCCCTTGGCGATCCGAAGCGCCTGCGCACGGCGGCCACCGAGGATGCGGCGGCCGCGGTCACGTTCATGTTCCCCGGCCAGGGCAGCCAGCATCCGCGCATGACTCGCGCGCTTTACGAGCGCGAAGCGTCATTCAGAAGCGACATCGATCGTTGTGCCGAGTTGTTGAAGCCGGCGCTCGGGCTCGATCTGCGGCGCCTGCTGTTTGCCGACGCCGATGCCGGCAAGACGGCGGCGACCGAATTGCAGCAGACGGCGATCGCCCAACCGGCGCTATTCACTGTCGAGTACGCCCTCGCGCAGTTGTGGATGCGGTGGGGCGTGAAGCCGGCGGCGATGATCGGCCACAGCATCGGCGAGTACGTCGCGGCCTGCATCGCGGGCGTGTTCTCCCTGCCGGATGCGTTGAGTATTGTCGCGACCCGCGGCCGGTTGATGCAGAGCATGCCGCCCGGGGTGATGGTGGCGGTCATGCTGCCGGAGCAGGACGTGCAAGCGCTGCTCGGCGGCGGCATGGAGATCGCCGCAGTGAACAGCCCGGCGACCTGCGTCGTGTCCGGGCCGGAGGCGGCTGCCAAGGCATTCGAGGCGGAACTGGCACGGCGCAGCATCACCTGCCAGCGGCTGCACACCTCGCACGCGTTCCACTCATCGATGATGGAGCCGATGCTGGAGCCGTTCATCGAGGCGCTTCGCAAGGTGACGTTGAAGGCACCGTCGATTCCGTTTGTGTCGAATCGAACGGGGAAGTGGATCACGGCCGCCGATGCAGTCCGTCCGGAGTACTGGGCCGACCACTTGCGCCACGCCGTCCGATTCTCGGCGGGCCTTGCGCACTTGTTGCAGGAGACGCCGTCGATCCTGCTGGAGGTTGGCCCTGGCCGCGCGCTATCCGGCCTGGCGAAACAGATCGGCGTCGATCCGCCGCCGCGGACGATTACCAGCCTGCCGCACGCGAGCGAATCGCGTGACGATCAGCAGGCGGTCATCACGGCGCTTGGAGAGTTGTGGCTGTCAGGTGTCGCGATTGACTGGCAGAAGTTCCGCGCCGGTGAGCGCCGGTTGCGTGTGCCGCTTCCGGTGTATCCGTTTCAGCGCCAGCGCTACTGGATCGAGCCGCGCATTTCGCCGATCAGCAACGAGGCCGGCGCGAATAGCTCGGCGCAGGCTGCCGCGCCAGCCTCCGAGCAGGCGCTCGAGCGGTATGCGCGCCCGGACCTGGACAGCGAGTACGCCGCGCCAAGGAACGAGCAGGAGTCCAGGC
>DATMJU010000161.1:0-2673 GCA_035553795.1 Vicinamibacterales bacterium | reverse complement strand
GTCTATGGAGATGCGACGCGGCCGGAAACCCTGATTGAGGCCGGCATCGCCAGCGCCGACAATCTCATCCTGACGTCGGCCGGCATGGCCAACAGCCCCGAGGTGATCCGCGCGGCGCGTGAGGCCAACCCGCGGATCCGCGTGCTCGCGCGCGCTTCGTATCTGCGCGATCTGAACAGCATCCGCCAGGCCGGCGCTGATACGGTCTACACGGGTGAAGGCGAAGTCGCCCTCGCCTTTGTCGAGGACCTGCTGGCGAGGCTCGGCGCCACTGCCGAACAGATCGACCGCGAGCGCGCGCGCGCCCACACCGAGCTGTTCGGCGAGACCGCCGGCTAGTCGATCTTCTTCGATCGAATCTCGGTCAGCATGACCGGAGACGAGGCAAAGTTCTCGAGCTCGATTGTGTTGCCACGCGTCACGATCTTCGTCGCGTACGACAGCGTGCCGGTACCTTCGCCGTTCTTGTCCATCTGCATTTGGATGACCGTGAACGGGTAATCAACGGTTCGCGGCCGATTCGCAGCTTCCCAGAAGCTGATCGGGCGATCGGTGGCGATCACAATGCGCCGCCCGCCGTCTTCGCCGGGCTCCTGGTGCGCGTAGCGAAGATCGTAGCCAAGACTGTCGGGCGTACGAATCGTGCCCACTGATCTCTGATCCTGCAAGACGTCCAGCAGTTTCTCTGGACCCGACTTGAGCAGGGTGCGGGCCAGCAGGTCGCGCTCAGCCTCGGTGGACCAGCGAGTCACCCGCATGATCACCCGGCCGATACCGGCGCCGAGGTTGTTGTTCACGACCGCCGTGGCGGTGAATTCTTCGCGCTCGCCGCGGGTTTGTGCCCCAACCGTCGGGATTGAGAGCACCACGGCTGCCGCCAAGGCGACTCCTAAAGCACCTGTTTTCAACATGTTAGGCCTTCTCCTACCGTTGAAATTACATGCAGGATCAATGCCGCCTGGCGGTGTCGATCCCGCTCGACGTCGTTCGACGTGTAGGCAGGAGAACGACCGTGGAGAAGGTCATTTCAAAGGACGGCACGCCAATCGCCGTCGATCGCTTGGGGAGCGGACCAGCCCTCATCCTGGTGGATGGCGCAATGTGCTCGCGCGGGTTTGGTCCCATGCCGCCCCTCGCCAGGGAGCTGGCGTCGCAGTTCACTGTCTACCACTACGATCGGCGCGGCCGCGGCGACAGCGGCGACGCAGAGGCATACGAGGTTCAGCGAGAGATCGACGATCTCGCGGCGGTGCTGCAGTACGCGGGTGGCACCGCGATGGTGTTCGGCATCTCCTCGGGCGCAGCGCTTGCCGCCGAGGCCGCTCGCCAGCTGCGCGGCATTCGCCGCCTGGCGCTTTACGAAGCGCCGTACGTCATCGACAACACTCACGAGCCGTTACCGCCGACGTTCATCGCGGACACCAAGGCGCTGGTGGCAGGCAATCGCCGCACCGACGCGGTGAAGAAGTTCATGCGCTACGTCGGCACGCCGGGCATTGTCGTGTTCTTCATGCCGATGCTGCCGTTCTGGAAGAAGCTCACGGCCATTGCGCACACGCTGCCGAACGACCTCGAGATCATCGCGCCGCATCACAACAGCCGGCCGTTTCCCGACGGCAAGTGGGCCTCGGTGACCGTTCCTACCCTTGTGATGGCCGGGGGCAAGAGTCCCGCCTACATGCAGAACTCCATGCGTTCCTGGGCGAAAACGCTGCCGAACGCCGGCCACCGGACACTCGAAGGCCAGACGCACATGGTCAAACAGTCGGTCCTCGCGCCTGCACTCATCAACTTCTTCGCTCTTGCGCCCGTCACGGCCACGGAAAAAGAATTGGCCCTTCAACGTTGAAATGGATCTGTCATGGGAATGCTGACTGATATTCGCTACGCGCTTCGCTCCCTCGCCCGCGCCCGGGGTCTTGCGATCACCGTCATCCTGACGCTCGCCCTCGGCATCGGCGCCAACGCCGCCATTTTCAGCGTGGTTCGCGGCGTGCTGCTCACGCCCCTGGTGAACGACAACGAGGAAAGTCTCGTGTACATCCGCCAGAGCGCGCCTGGACGCGGCACCGAGAATGCCAACTTCTCGGTGCCCGAGATCAACGATCTGAAGGCGGGGCTCAAGTCGATCACGCAGCTTGGCGATTTCTCGACCCTCGATTTCACGCTGACCGGCCTCGGCGAGCCTCGCGTGGTGCGCGCGGGTGTGGTCAGCGGATCGTTCTTCCCGGTCATGGGCCTGCAGCCGATTCGCGGCCGGCTGATCGACGCGACGGACGATGGCGGCTCGGCGCCGAGCGTCACGGTGTTGACGCACCGCTTCTGGACCGAATCGCTCAACGGCGACGAATCGCTGATCGGCAAGCAGATCAAGCTCGGCGATCGCGCGTCGACGATCATCGGTGTGCTGGAGCCCTCGGTCCCCTACCCATCCGAAACGCAACTCATCGCCAACGTCGTCACCAGCTCGCATCACATGTCGGCGACGATGCAGGACGGGCGCGTGCACCGGATGACGGAGTTGTTCGGGCGGCTGGCGCCGTCGACCAGCGTCGAGCAAGCCGTGGCGGAACTGCGCACGATTCACGGCGGGATGGTGAGCAAGTATCGAGAGGCGTATCCGGAGCGCGATGACTTCCGGATCAACGCGGTGCCGCTGCGCGATCAGATCAC
>DATMJU010000160.1:0-7404 GCA_035553795.1 Vicinamibacterales bacterium | reverse complement strand
TCGTCGAAGATCCTTGCGGGATTCGTGCCGCCCTACGATGCCACCGTGGTGTCGCGCCTCGAGAAAGCCGGCGCCATCATCGTCGGCAAGACCAATCTCGATGAATTCGCGATGGGATCGTCGACGGAGAACTCCGCGCTCGGCGCGTCGAAGAATCCGTGGGATCTCACGCGCACGCCTGGCGGGTCGAGCGGCGGCTCAGCGGTCGCCGTGGCGGCGCGCGTCGTGCCAATCTCCTTGGGGTCGGATACGGGCGGATCGATTCGCCAGCCGGCCGGCCTGTGCGGCATCGTCGGGCTCAAGCCGACCTATGGTCGCGTCTCCCGCTACGGATTGCTTGCCTTCGCCTCGTCGCTCGATCAGATCGGTCCGTTCACGCAGACGGTGGAAGACGCAGCCGACGTGCTGCAGGTCATCGCGGGATTTGATGCACATGACTCCACGTCCTCGAGTGAAGCGGTGCCGGATCTTCGCGCGGCGCTGACCGGCGACATCACCGGATTGCGCGTCGGCGTGCCGCGCGCGTTCCTTGGCCAGGGCGTTGACGCCTCGGTGCTCGAAGCGTTCGAGTCGTCTTTGCAAGTGCTGGCCGCCCGCGGCGCATCGATCGTCGACATCGAGCTGCCGCACGCCGGTTACGGCATACCTATCTACTACCTGATCTGCACGGCGGAAGCATCGAGCAATCTCGCCCGCTACGACGGTGTCCGCTACGGCTACCGCACGCCGCTGCAGAAGGACGACACGTTGCAGCGCATGTACGAGCGCACGCGCGATGAAGGTTTCGGCGCCGAAGTGAAGCGCCGCATCATGCTCGGCACCTACGTGCTCAGCGCCGGCTACTACGACGCCTATTACTTGAAGGCGCAGCAGGTGCGCACGCTGGTGCGCCGCGATTACGACCGCGCGTTCGAACGCGTGGACGTGGTCGCCACGCCCACCACTCCGACGCCGGCTTTCAAGCTCGGCGAGAAGACCAGTGACCCGGTGCAGATGTACTTGAATGACATCTTCACGGTCAGCGCGAATCTGACAGGGCTGCCGGCGCTCAGTATTCCCTGCGGCTTCGCCGAGGGGCGGCTGCCGATCGGGCTGCAGCTCACCGGGCGCGCGTTCGATGAGGCCACGTTGCTGCGCGCCGGTGACGCGTTCCAGCGCGATACGCGATTCCACACGGAGCTGCCGCCGAACGGGTAATGACGGCTGTTTTCACGCTGTGCGCCGCGTATGTCGCATACTGCCTGCTCACGAATCCTGCGGGTCCGGCCACCTCGCCTGATTCGTTTCACTACCTGAACACCTCGCCGATCGTCCCGCTCGGCTACCCGTTCTTCCTCAAGCTGGTTGGCGCGCGCGGCGCCATGCTGGTGCAGCCACTGCTGTTTGGCGGCGCGCTCGCCTTTCTCGGCAGCGAGATCGTGAGGCTTACGCGCAGCACCCTGCTGGCCGTGCTGGTCGTGATCGGCTGCATGGCGCTTCCGCAAATTCGCGAGTTCCACGCGTCGATCTTGTCCGAGTCGCTGTTCCTGTCGTGCCTGGTCGTGTTTCTCGGCTTCGCCGTGCGCTTCGCGTATCACCCGACGTGGCACCTGATGGTCCTCGTCGCCACCACGGCGGGCGTCGCGTCGACCGTACGGCGCACCGCGTTCGCGCTGGTGCCCGTGATGCTGGCGATGGTGCTGCTCGAGAGGCATCGCTTGCGAGGATCGCAGTCCGCATTGTTCTTCGTCGCGGCGCTGGCGCCGTTTCTCGTGGTCATCGGCGCGGAGCAGGCGGCAGCCCCCGTGGTGCACGCGGGCAAGTCGTCCAGCCTGATGGGGCGTCACATGTTTGCGAAGGCGGCGCTGCTGGAGGCGCCGCCGGCGCCACCCACGACCGATCACGTGCGCACCGCCCTCGATCAGCACCTCGAGTCCGACTACGCGCCCATTCGCGCGTTTCTGTCGTCGGCGCCGCGGGACATTCGCGGTGTGCTGTCGATGTACTACGAGACGTGCCTGCAGGGCGGGTGCGCCGATCGCTCGCGCGCGCTGATGACGGGGCTTGACGAGTCGGTGCAGACCGACACGCTTGGCCAGGCAGCGATGGCGCGCATTCGACGCGCGCCCGCCGCCTTCCTCGACTTGCTGGTCATGAATTACCAGGCGTTGTGGACTATCGATCGCCTGCGCCATCCCGATCGCGCCCCAGCCCTGGCTGCGTTCGTCGCGTCGCATCGGCCGATGCCGTTCGAGCGCGAGGCGTTCTCGCTGGAACCGGGCCAGACGATGGACTTTCCATCATCTCCGCGCGTCCGGTATGCGCAGATCGCCATCAGTGCGCTGGCGATCTGGACCGGCGCGCTCGCCGTCCTTGGGCTGGCTGGCATTTTCTTCGCGCCGCGAGTGCCGCGGCTGCTGGTCATTGCCGGTGTCGCAGCGCTGGCGGCACACGGCGGCCTGATGCTGACCGCCAGCCTCGCCGCCGGATTCTCACGCTTCACGCTCGGCTTGTGGCCGGCGATCGTTACCGCCGCGGCCTTTGGCCTCGCCGCTATCGCACCCTTCCGATTCACGCGTCCGTAGAGCGTCAGCAGTCAGCGCGGCCGCAGGCGCGTACGACCGGGCAAGGAGGCCCGCGCCAGTTCCCGGATCTCGTCGTAGCCGTGGAACGCATGCGACTCGATCGTGAAGCGGCCCCATTGGTGCGTAATGGTCAGCCAGTGCCCGCGTTCCACTCCTCGTCTTCGACAACGTCCCGAATGTCGGACCAGCGGATCAACTGTGAGCGTCCGGCGAAATTCACGTAGGTAATACCAACGCTGTCGACGATCAGCTTCGTCGGTGCGTGGGCCTGGATGCCCCTTGGACCTCAGTTGTTGAGCATTAATGCTCGCGCGGCTATCCATTCTTCCTGAAGATCGTCGGCGCCCTGACCACTGCGATCGCCGAAACCTCCTCCACTCGTCACGAACGCCCATCGCATGCGCATGCGATTGTCCCCATTGCGCACACCGGGCACTGTTAGCACTTCCACGTTGGTTTCGGTTCAATCACGCCGGTTCCCCCGGCAAGAGGAGTGCATGATGGCCCGTACGACGGGACTACTTGTGATGTTGATGTTGCTGGGCGGAGTGTCGGCACCTGCGGAAGCGCAAGTGCTCTGCGCGAATCCGAGCGGGTCCCTGTTCCTGCGCACGGCGTGCAAGGCGAACGAGACGACTGCCGATCTCGGCGCGCTCGGTTTGGTCGGTCCTCCGGGACCGGCCGGTCCTCAAGGCGCCACGGGTCCGCAGGGTCCAGCGGGCGCCGACGGTGCTGATGGCGCGCAAGGTCCCGCGGGACCTCAGGGTCCCCAGGGCGCACAAGGCGCGGATGGCAACCTCGCTCTCGCGGGGCGGCGCTGCCACGCGAGTCTCGTGGAGGGATTCGATCAGGCTGGTAATGTCATCTGCGGACCACGGCAGACCACCATCAAGTACTACGACTGCTTCGACCTCGACACGGGGACGATCCTCCCCGACCCAGACAGCGCCTCTCAGTGCTACCAGGAGCCCCATCTCTGGGATCTCAAATTCGCTCATAGCTCGAGCACGACGCCGCGCGCGCACCTTCTAGCGAACGGCTCACACGGTGTCCAGGTTGCGTACAGCGCCGAAGCGTTCGAGGATGTCGACGGGGCTGACGTGGCTGACATGAGCTTTGGCGCGCCTGTGCCGGGCCCGTTCGATGACGTCGTGGTCGTACGAACCACGTTGAACGGCTATTTCAAGATCGGCTTTGTCAGTGAGACCGGTTCCTACGCTGACGGAGCAACCTTTCGGTGGCAGCGCCTGGTTGTTCCCTAACCGTCCGCGCCCACAGTCAACATAACCACGATCGGCTTCGGGTTTCACGACGCCGGCTGCACCGGCAGAGGAGTTCATGATGGCGCGTACGACAGGGTTGGTAGCGATGTTGGTCTTGCTCGGCGGGGTGTCGGGAGCGGAGGCGCAAGCGCTGTGCGCGAATGCGAGCGGATCCGTGTTCTTGCGGACGGTGTGCAAGGCGAACGAAACAACGATCGATCCAGTCGCGTTGGGATTGACCGGACCCGCAGGGCCGGCCGGTCCCCAAGGCGCAATGGGTCCTCAGGGCCTAGCCGGCGCCGACGGTGCTGAGGGCGCGCAGGGCCCCGAAGGACCGCAGGGCCCTCAAGGCGCGCAGGGCACCGATGGCAACCTCGCCCTGGCGGGGCAGACCTGCTACTTGAGTTCCGTTGAAGGATTCGACGACGCAGGGAATATCGTTTGCGGGCCGCAGCAGCGCACCATGGGCTACTACGACTGCATCGATCTCGAGTCAGGGCACGTCTACTTTGATAATCAATATTCTCTCAATTCCTGCGGGAGGGGATACCAGTATTGGGACATCTATTTCATCCACCACTCGAACAGTTCACCGCATGCGTTTCTTCGCGCGAAGACGGGCGTCCAAATCGCTTACAGCACCGAAACGTTCGACGACATCACCGGGGCAGACGTGGCCAGCCTGAGTTTTGGCTCTTGGGCATCGAGCCCATTCTCTGGAGCGGTCATCCGAACCACGGATAACAACTATTTCAAGCTCGGCTTCGTGAGCGAGATCATCCCTGGGGGCGTAACCTTCCGGTGGCAGCGATTGGACGTTCCCTAATAACATGCCGTCATGATCTGGCTGCTGGCTGCGGCGCTCTTCACCGGAGCGCCGCAGCTGCCTTCCCCGCCTGCTCCCACCACGCCGAATTATTCGGTGGACCGTTGGGAAGTCGATGATGGCCTGCCACAGAACTCCGTTATCTCCATCGCGCAGACCGATGATGGCTACTTGTGGCTCGGCACATGGGCAGGCCTGGTGCGATTCGATGGCGTTCGATTTACGACGATCGCCACCGAGCTGACCAACAACCACATTCGCGCGCTGGCAAAGGGGCAGGACAACAGCGTCTGGATCGCGACCGGCGGCGGCGGCGTCGCACACTGGCGCGACGGACAGCTGAAGACGTTCACACACGCCGACGGACTCGTCGACGATCACACGACCCGTCTGCTGGTTGATCAGGCGGGCCGAGTGTGGGTCGGCACTACCAACGGTGTATCCGTCATCGATGGGGACGCGGTGAAGACGCCGCGCGTATCCGGTACGTGGCCCTCAGGCTCCGTCCAGTCGCTCGCCCATGGAGGGGACGGCAGCGTGATCATTGCAACGTCCTTCGGCGTTTGCAGGGCCACGCATACTGAAATTGCGTGTCCGTCGTCACCGCCTCGAGTGCCGAGCGCCATCTCGGGTCTCGCGGTGGACGCGCGCAATCGCATCCTGGTCGCGACACAGAATCACGGCCTCACCGAATGGACGGGCAGCGCGTATGCCCCTGGGCCGTGCGATGCGCCTGAATGTCGCGGCACAGGTAACTTAGCCACGGTCGCAGTGTTGGCAGATGGCGAAGTGTTGGTCGGCCAGACCACCAGCGCCTTCTCATTCAGTGCACAGGGCGCGGTGCGGCGTTTCACCGGTCTGCCGGTCAGCATCGTTCGGGTATTCCTCAAGGACGCCGAAGGCAGCCTGTGGATCGGCACCGACGGCGCGGGCCTCGCGCGTGTGCGGCCGACTCGCGTGATCAGCTATGGCATCGAAGAGGGCTTGCCGGCTTCGGTCACTGCATCAATCGTGCAGGATGCCAACGGCGACGTGTGGGTCGGTAGCCGGTGTGGGCCGCTGGCGAAGCTCGGGACCTCTGGCCGCTTCGAACTGGCACCCGCCGCACTGCGCATGGAATGCACCATTGTCGCTCTCGCCGCCCGCGACGGGTCCATGTGGACCGGCAGCGAACGACAGGGCGTTCGCCACGTGAAGGACGGCGTCGTGCGAACGTTCGGGCTCGCCAATGGTTTGTCGAGCAACAGCATCCGTGTCGTTTATGAAGATCGCTCCGGCGCGATCTGGGTGGCGCCGGAATCCAACACCCTGCACCGCATCACGGGCGGCCGGATCGAGTCGTTCGGACTGGGCGCGGGCCGGGGCGAAGTCTCCGCGTTCGCGGAGACGGCGGACGGACGGATGTACATCGGATCAAACGCCCACGGGTTGATGGTCTTCGACGGGTCGCGATTCATACCAGTCGGCGCTGATGGCCGGCTTCCGAGCCGACTGATTTCTGCACTGCTCGTGGACTCGCAGGGCGACCTGTGGATTGGCACTGCAAACCATGGCCTCTATCGGATGCGCGGCGATCGTTTCGAACACTTCGGCGCGAGCGAAGGGCTGCCGGACCAAGTCGTGGCCCTCATGCTCGAAGACGACGACGCCAACCTCTGGGTCTCGACGTCGCGCGGGATATCGCGCCTGTTGCGGGAGCGCATCGACGCGGTCGCCTCGGGATCCGCCCGCTCGATCGAGCCGATTGTGCTCGGCAAGGCCGACGGCATGCGATCCATCGAAGGCTCAGGCGGTGGGTTCGATCCGTCAGGGCTGAAAGCCCGCGACGGGCGGCTGTGGTTCTCGACGCTCGCCGGCATCGCGGTGGTCGATCCGCGCCGCATGCCGCTCAACACCGTGCCTCCGCCCGTGGCGATCGAGCACGCGATCCTCGACGACACCGACCGTCGCCTGGCGACCGGTGACAGCGTTGAGGTGCCGGCCGGGACCCGTACGATCGCATTCGAGTACACGGCGTTCAGCATGCTGGCGCCGACGCAGGTGCGCTTTCGTTACCGGCTCGCGAACTTCGACGAGGCCTGGCATGACGCGGGTACGCGCCGATCGGCGTTCTACACGAATCTGCCGCCGGGCCCGTATCGCTTCGAAGTGATGGCGGCCAACAACGACGGCCTGTGGAGCGCGGCCCCTGCCACGTTCTCACTCGTCGTCCTTCCGTACTGGTGGCAGCGCGGCGCGGTGCAGTTCGCCGGACTCATCGTCTTGTTGGTGGGCACGGGGTTCGCCGGGCGAACGCTCGCCCTGCGTCGCGCCCGCAAGCAGGTGGCCGAACTCGAGCGGCAGCACGAACTCGACCGCGAGCGCGCGCGCATCGCGCGCGACTTGCACGACGACATCGGCCAGCGTCTGACGCACCTGACCCTGCTCGCCGACGCCGCTGATACGCCCAACGTGCGAGAGCAGTTGTCGGACGTCGCTCGGGAAACCGCGCACACCATGGACGAACTGGTGTGGAGCGTCAACGCCAAACACGACACCGTCGAGGGTCTGGCCACCTACACCCTACGCTTCATCGAAGAATACGCCCGCGCCGCAGGCCTGCGCTGCCGTTTCCATCTGCCCAAGCGGCTTGATGGACGACTCTCTTCGGATGCACGCCGGCAACTGTTCCTGGCGGTGAAGGAAGCCGTCAATAACATCGTCAAGCACGCCGGCGCACAGGAAGTGATGCTGCGGTTGTCCACTGAAGACG
>DATMJU010000159.1:0-3406 GCA_035553795.1 Vicinamibacterales bacterium | reverse complement strand
GCCATCATCGGCATCAGGCTCTGGCCACCGGCCAGCGCCTTTGCATCGCCGTCATGCGAAGCAAGCAAAGCGACGGCTTCAGAAAGCGTATTTGGGCAGGCGTATTCGAAGGCGGGTAGTTTCATGATGTGTGACGCACCTTCGAACCACGCTGGAATGACTTCAAGGTATCGCTACTATCCTTGCGGCCGTTCGCCCCGTCAACGCGGAGCGGCGGCAGACGCCCTATGACCCGGCGGCATGCCGCCGCACGTTACTCCGGAGAGTGAAATGGCCCTACCCTTGAGTATGTCCGTCTGCTTCTACGACCGCACTGCGGCATTGTTCGATGGCCGCGCGCCGATCGAGGGCTGCGACGTCCGGGCCGTTCCGCTCGAGCCGGAGGAGTCGTTCCACCGGGCGTTCAAGTTCCAGGAGTTCGACGTCACCGAAGTCTCGATGAGCAGCTATCTGGTGACGACGTCGCGCGGCGATGCGCACTACGTCGCGATCCCGGCCTTTGTGTCGCGGCTGTTCCGCCACAGCAGCATCTACATTCGCACCGACCGCGGCATCAAAAGCCCGGCGGATCTCAAGGGCAAGGTCATCGGCCTGCCGGAATACCAGATGACCGCGAACGTCTGGGTCCGCGGCATGCTGCAAGACGAATACGGCGTGAAACCGAGCGACATCAAATGGCGGCGCGGCGGCCTCGAAGAAGGAGGCCGCGAGGAACGCGCCAAGATCACGCTGCCGCCGGATGTCGAGCTGACGCAGGTGCCGGACGACCGCACGCTGTCGCAGATGCTCGCGGCGGGTGAGATCGACGGTGTGCTGAGCGCGCGGGCGCCGTCATGCTTCCTGCAAGGTGCACCAAACGTCGGCCGGCTGTTTTCGAATTATCCGGAGGCCGAGGAAGCCTATTACCGCAAGACCAAGCTGTTCCCGATCATGCACGCCATCGGCATTCGCAAGTCGCTGGTCGAGGCGAACCCTTGGCTGCCGGTCAGCATCTACAAGGCGTATCTCAAAGCCAAAGCGCTCTGCATGCACGAGATGGGACAGATCGGCCATCTCGCGACCACGCTGCCGTGGCCGGTGTACGAATACGAGCGCGCGCAGAAGATCATGGGCGAGGATTACTGGCCCTACGGCGCGCATGCGAACCGGCACGCGCTCGATACCCTCGCACGCTACTCGTTCGAACAGGGATTGTCGGTGCGGCGCGTCAGCGTCGACGAAATGTTCGCGAAGTCGACCTACGAGCTGACGAAGATCTAGATCGCGTCGTAGTCGACCGTCTGGCCGAGCTTGAGTTGACCATACGGCAGCGCGGCGCGCTGCCAGGTCAACGAAAGATGCGATGCGGCCGCGGTCGAATCGCGGAAAATTTCCTGCAACGGGTTCGACGCATAGAGCGCCGTACCGCCGGCGGCTTCGAAGATTCCCTTCACCGCCGAGTGGGCGAGCTTTGTCGCATAGGCCGAGTTGCGCCGTGTCCAGGCGAGATGCTCGGCCTCGACAGGCTGGCCGCTCGCCATCAGCGCAACGTTGCGCTCGATGGTGTTTTCGACCAGCAGCACCGCGGCCTCGACCTGCGCCGCGGCCTCAGCGACCGTGAGCTGGATGTACTCGAAGTCCGAGACGCGAAGACCGCGCGAGCGGCGCTCGCGGGTGATCGAGGTAAATTCCTCGACCGCCCGCTCGGCTAAACCGACCGAAACGGAGCTGAGCGAGAACGACGCCGTGAGGCTTCGCGGCGTGCGATAGAGAGGATTGTCGCGATGCACCTGCGCGCCGGGCGCGGTCCCTGTCTTCAGTTCGTGCAGGCTCACCGAATGGGTCGCTGCGACATGCACATCCTTCAGCACGACCGATTTGCTGCCCGTGCCGGCAAGACCCATGACATGCCAGTCATCGACCAACTCGACCTTGCCCGCCGGGACGAGGAACATGCGCTCCTCCGGCTTGCCGTTGTCCCTGACGATCGCCGCGAGCAGGAACCAATGCGCGTAATCGGAGCCGCTGGCGAAGCTCCACTTGCCGTTCAGCTTGTGGCCATCGGGCGCTGTTTCAGCCGCGCCCGTCGGAGGGAAGCTTGCGGACGCGACCGCGAGCGGATTGTCGCCCCAGACGTCGCGCTGTGCGGCTTCGGAAAAATTCCCGACCACCCAATTGTGCTCGCCGTGAACGCCACAAACCCATGCGGTCGAGCCGCAGCCCAGCGCCAGCGCGCGGAGAATTTTCGAGAACACCCGATAGTCCGCGCCGTATCCGCCAAACGCCGCGGGCTGGAGGCAGCGCGTCAACTCGAGGCGGCGAAAGTCGTCGATGGTTTCCTGTGGCAGCCGCCGGTCGTTATTGGCCTGCTTGGCGCGCTCGCGCAGCGCAGGAATAAGCGAGCGGGCGCGCTCGATCAGCACAGCGGGATTGGCGGCGTCTGCAACCCGGACGTTCATCCGAGCGACTTTATATCAGCGGCTGACCAGCGCAACGCCGGCAGCCACCAGCAGGGCCGCCGCGCCTTTCACAAGCAGTTCGCGTGGAGAAAGGTCTTCCTTGCTCCATTTCGGGAACAGGAGCGTCAACGCCACCCCGATGGCAAACACGAACAGCGTCGTGGTCGAACCGATGGCCTGCACCACGGAGAGCGGAGCGAACAGCAACGCATAACGGTTGCTCAGGCCGCCGCCGAGATTGATCAGCTCGTTCGAGCCGTTGATCGCGATCATCGCGATGGGGTTCGAACGGAAGAGCGCAAAGAACTGCCGCCGATAGTGCGGAATGCAGAGGAACGCGATCCCGAACAACGCTTCGCCCGCGAACATCCAGAACGTCGTTGCCCAGAATTCGTCCTTCACCGCGAAGGCCTTGAAGATCAGCGTCGATAGCGACATCACGAAGCCGCAGCACAGCATCAGCGCCGCGAGTTGCCAGCGGAAGCCTTCGCGCCGCTTGCCCGAGCCTACCGACACAAACAGCACCCCGCCGATGATCAAAAGACCACCGAGCATCTGCGTGCCCGACAGCGTCTCGCCCAAAATGAAATAGGCGAGGGTGTAGCCGAACAGCGGCGACGACTGGAAGAACGGCGCGACCACCGAGGCCTCATGGCCTTGCAGCGCATTCAGATAGAAGACGATCGCGCCCATGTAGAGAATGCCGGAGACCGCCATCAGAACGATGCTGAGCCAATCGCGCTGGAATACGGCGGGATCGAGGAACGCGATGATCGGCATCAGAACGAGGCCCATCAGCGCGGTGAACAACGTCAGAACGACGACGTCGGCGTTTTTGAAGTAACGCTCGACCAGATACTTGTCCAAATGCGTCGAGACGGCCCAGAGGATCGGGCCACACAGCGCAAACACCAGCCAATTCATTTCCGTGCCGCCTGCACCAGTTCCCAGATCCGTGACGGGGAGAG
>DATMJU010000158.1:0-16982 GCA_035553795.1 Vicinamibacterales bacterium | reverse complement strand
TGCTGCAAGTGTCACTGCGCGAGGGCGACCGCACGCGAACCGGTGGCCGGGTGACGTTTGGCTTCGCCGGCCTTGGAGCGATCGCGGAGGGCGGGCTCGGGGCATCCCGCGGATCGTGGGTGGTCTCGTTCAGGCGCAGCGTGCTTGATTGGGTCACCGACGACACGGGCATTGGCGGCGTGCCGGTGCTCTATACCTTCAACGGCAAGCTGACGTACGACGTCAGTCCCCGCGACCGGGTGTGGTTGCTCAATGTCAGCGGTGTCGATCGTGTGCGGCTTGGCCTGACAGAGGACAGCGATCTCAACGAGGAGTTGTCCAACCTGGACATCAGGTACCGTGGCCGTCGCTACGCCACCGGGTTGAACTGGCAGCGGACCTTCGGGGCTCGAGGCATCGGCCTGTTCGGCGTCACCTACTCGCGCGCCGCCACCGACCAGCGAATCAAGGATCTGTTGAAGAACGGCCTGCCCGACACGAGCCTGTCGGTCGAGGACCAGCTCGCGCGGGCTACCGAGGTGTTTCGCGAAGATTCGACCGAATCGGAATTCGGAGCGAAGTACGACCTGACGCTCAACGTGGGGTGGGCAGGGAAGGTCCAGGCAGGCGCGTCGGTCCGACGCCTGGCTGCGGACTACGACGCTGCGTCGCCGTTCGGCAGCGACGGTCCATACTTTGTCGCGCCCGATCAGAATCCCTTCTCGCTTCGCCAGCGCGAGACCTCGACGCTCGGCGCGGCGTACCTGCAGGTGTCCCGCAACGTGAGCGAGCGCCTCGGCGTCACCGTTGGTGGGCGAGTCGATCGCTTTGGGTACTTGTCGGCCTGGCGGGTGGTGCCGCGTGTTGGCCTGCGGTACCAGTTGAGCCCGACGCTGTCGGCCAAGGCATCGGGCGGGCGCTACTACCAGCAGCCCTTCACGCTGTTCGTGTCGGCATTCCCTGAGAATCGCGACCTGCGTCCGTTCCGCGCGGACCATGTGGTGGCCGGCCTCGAGTGGCTGCCCGGCGAGGTGACGAGGTTTAGCGTTGAGGCCTACGACAAGCGTTACGCGGAATATCCGGTCTCGACCGGCGTCCCATCGCTCTCGCTGGCAAACATCGGCGACACCTTTGCCATTCGCGACGTGTTGTTTCCGCTCGCATCGAGCGGCACCGGCTACTCGCGCGGCGTGGAGTTGCTCGCGGAGCGGAAGCAGCAGGCGGACGCGAGGTGGTATGGACAGGTCAACGTGGCCGTGTCGCGAACCCGCCACGCCGGACTCGACGGCGTGCTCCGTCCCGGCAGCTTTGACTATCCGGTCGTGGCCAACCTCATCGGCTCCTACAGGCTGACTGGCCGGTGGGACATCGGCACCCGCGTGTCGTACCTCGCGGGGCGGCCCTACACGCCGACCGATCTCGCTGCCTCCACCGCGGGACGGCGGCAGGTGTACGACCTGGACCGCGTCAACGATTCGAGGAGTCCCGACTACTTCCGCGTCGACCTGCGCGTCGATCGCCGCTTCACGATCAACGGGCAGCCGGTGTCGCTGTTCTTCGGTGCGCAGAATGTGACAAACCGGAAGAACGTGTCGGGATACTCGTGGGACCGCAGGAACAACGCGCCGAGGGTGCTGGAACAGCTCGGGCTGTTTCCGATTCTTGGATTGGACTGGAAGTTCTGACGCGTCTGGATGGCCTCAGCGTCCGACGATCGAAATTGACATCCCGTCGACCGACTTGCCTAGAGCGGGGACGATGATCGACTCCAGTCTCGGATGAGCGGCCAGCTTCGCGTTGAAGGCACGCGCCGCGCGCGCGTTCTCGTCAACCGGCGTCTCGTTTAGCACGGCGCCGTTTCTGATCAGGTTGTCCGCCAGGATGACGGTTCCCGGCCGCGACAGTTGCAGGGCGAAGTCGAGGTACGTCGAGTAGCCCGGCTTGTCCGCATCAATGAAAATGAGATCGAACGGCGCAATCCGTTGTTCGACCAATCGGCGCAGTGTTTCTGCGGCAGGGCCAACTTCGATGGTGACGCGTTCGCCGACCCCGGCGCGGTCGAGATTGATCCTCGCGACATCCGCGTGCGCCTGGTTGAGTTCAAGCGTGGTCACGACGCCGCCGTCCGGCAGGGCGCGCGCCAACCATGTCGTGCTGTATCCACCTAAAGTGCCAATCTCGAGGACGCGATGCGCGCCGCTGATCTTCGTCAGCAGGTAGAGCAGCTTGCCCTGGTTTGGCGCGACCTGTATCGCGGGTAGTCCCGCGGCGTCGGCGCGGACGAGCCCCTGCGCCAGTGCGGGATCGGGCTCGACGAACAGCGACTCCACATAGCGCTCAATCTGCAGCCGTTGCTCGTCGCTCATGAGCGCGTGACGGTGAGCCGGTGGATGTCCCCGAGGATCACGCTGTAGGAGAACGCGCCGATGAGGGCGACCACTCCGATGTAGATCAACGGGCCGAAGAACGATCCGGTTGATTGATAGGCGTAGCCAATCACCAGGGGTGTCACGATGCCCGCCAGGTTGGCGCTGAAGTTGAAGATGCCGGCCGTCAGGCCAATCAATTCCTTTGGCGCCACGTCCGAGATGACCGTCCACCCCAAATTGGTCATGCCCTGGCCGAAGAACGCCACCGACATGATGGCGATGACCAGTGCATCCGAACCCGCGGGAACGAAATTGGCGATGACGATCGTTGAGGCCAGCAACATCCCGCCGACGATCGGCAGCTTGCGCGCGATGTTCGCAGACCCCGTCTTCTTCAAGATGCGATCGGAGATCTGTCCGGCCACCAGCACGCCGATCGACGCGCCGATATAGGGCAGCATCGTCATCAGGCCGGCGTTGATGAAGCTCATGCCGCGGACGTTCACCAGGTAGGTGGGGAACCAGGTCACGAAGAACACCTGGGTAGAATTGCCGCCGAACTGGCCGATCGACGCGCCGATGATCTGGCGGTGGCGGAGCAGCATGGCAATGTCGCTCCAGCTGAACGCGGTCCGGGCGCCTTTGTACTCGCCGCCGCCTCCAGCTTCGATGTGTGCCATCTCGGCCGCATTGATGCCCGGGTCTTCGCTCGGCTCACGGTAGATCATCCAGAACCACACCCCGAGCACGATGCCGAAACCGCCGGCGATGAAGAACAATCCGCGCCAGCCGAATTGCTGCGTGATCCAGAACAACGGCACGCTCAGGAACGCGATACCGGCGTACTGCCCGACTGAATAGACCGAGTTGGCGCGCGCGCGCTCATGTTGTGGAAACCACGTGGCCAGGATGCGGCTGTTGGCGGGGAAACAGGGCGCCTCAAAGATACCGACGCCGACGCGCGTGAGGAGCAGCATCGGCAGGCTCGACACCACACCCATCACCGCCGTGAAACCGGACCAGAGTGTCAGTGCGATCGTGTAGGTCGTGCGGGTGCCGTACTTGTCGAGAAAGATCCCGCCGGGGATCTGCAGGAGCGCGTAGCTCCACGAGAAGGCGGAGAACACCAGGCCCATCGACGCGGCCGTGAGTCCCAGCTCCTTCGTCAGGTAGGGCGCCGCGATTCCCAACACCGTACGATCGAGGTAATTCACCATCGTCGCGACGGCCACGAGGGCGAGAACGGGAAACCACCGGCGGCTGGTTCGCGGCGTCATTCGCTTTCCGATGTGGTGCTGGCGCCGTCGCCATCGTAGTTGACAGGAATGCGAATGCGCATCGGCCGCTCGCGCTCGAGCTCCTCCATCACCTCGGCCGTCAATCCGGCTACGCGACCAACGATGAAGATCAACCGGGCAAACGTGGGTTGAAAACCCATGTCATAGAGCACCGCTGCAAGCGCGCCGTCCACGTTGAGGGCCATGGGCTTGACCTGTTTCACTACTTCCGCAGCGAGGGCCTCCATGAACGCGATGCCGTCGCCCGCCAGGCCATGTGTCCTGGCGAGGGCGAACAGGACCGGCGTGCGCGGATCGCTGCTGTGAACACGGTGGCCCATGCCTGCCACCCGCTTCCCGATGGCGCGATGCTCGTTGACGGTCCTCGCCGCGGATTCGGCGAGGCCGATGGACTCGCGCTTCGCACGGGCGATGCCGGCGGCGATCAGCTCCATGCATCCAGAGCCGGCGCCGCCGTGTTCATCGCCCACGGCGAGGATGCCGGCCGCGATGGCAGCCGACACGGAACTGCGATTGCCTGACAGTGCCAGTCGCGCGGTCGCGCACGACGGTGCGCCGGATCCGTGGTCGGCGACGCTCGACAGGATGGCGTTCAGGAGCGCCCGTTCGCCTTCAGAGGGCAGGCGGGATCGATGCAACAAAAAGATGGTGTCGGTGAACGTGCGTTCTGTCATCAACGACGTCACGTCGTTGCCGCGAATGCGGATCTGACCATCTCGCGCGTCGACGATCGCGGTGCGCCACGGTTCCATATCGCTCCTAAAGCTCTGTGAGGGTACAGGTTACGAGGCGTGTTACCTACGGAGTTACGGTAGCGGCACCGTAACACTCTCGCTTCCCGCCCCCCGACTTTCCATAATCCACGCGTCTTTATCCCATAACTATTCATGGCACCTCGCAACATCACGCCGCAGGAATCCGAACTGGCCCAACGCCTGCTGGCGAACGCTCGCAGGGCGATGCACCAGATTGCCGATTACGACCAGGCCCGCGTCGATCGCCTGTGTCAGGCCGTC
The DNA here is from genome assembly GCA_035553795.1 of Vicinamibacterales bacterium. GTDB lineage: Bacteria > Acidobacteriota > Vicinamibacteria > Vicinamibacterales > UBA2999 > 12-FULL-67-14b. Next base: position 12,320 of record DATMJU010000158.1, on the reverse strand, counting down.
GGCTGGGCCGCCGCCAACCCGGAAACCGCCGAGAAGCTCGCCAACATGAGCGTGGACGAGAGCGGCATGGGGAGCCGCGAGCCGAAACGCCGTGCCAAGGTGCTGGGCATCCTGCGTGACGCCCTGCGCCAGAAGAGCATGGGCGTCATCGAGGAGCTGCCTGAAAAGGGCATCGTCAAATACGCCAAGCCGGCTGGCGCGATTTGCTCGCTAATTCCTGTCACCAGCCCCTACATCACGCCGATCGGCATCGCGATCTACGCCATCAAGTGCAAGGACGCCGTGATCTTCTCGCCGCATCCGTCGAGCAGGAAGACGACCAACGAAACCGTGCGGCTGATGCGCGCGGCCTTGAAGGCCCTGGGCGCTCCCGAAGACGTCGTGCAGTGCGTCGAGCAGCCAAGTATTCCGCTCGCGAACGAGTTGATGTCGATCTGCGATCTGACGATCGCCACCGGCGGCCCGGCGATGGTCAAGGCCGCCTACGGGTCGGGCAAGCCCGCCTATGGCGTCGGAGCCGGCAACGCGACGATGGTGATTGACGAGACTGCGGATGTGGTCGAGGCCGCCCGCAACACCGCCATCAGCAAGACCAACGACTATGGGTCGGGCTGCTCGGCGGACGGCAACCTCGTCGTCGACGCGTCGATCTACGACGCGATGCTTGCGCAGCTGCAGAAGGAAGGCGGCTACCTGGTGACGCCGGAGCAGAAGACCCTGCTCGAGAAGGCGTATTGGGATGAAGAGGGCCGCCGCACCGCGGACACCATCGCGCGTCCTGCCGACGTCATCGCCCGGAAGGCCGGCATCCCTCTGCCAGAAGGGAAGTCGTTCTTTCTCGTCGAGGAATCGCGCATCGGCAAGCAGTTCAAGTACTCCACGGAGAAGCTGGGTGTCGTGCTGGCCGTCTTCAAAGCCGACGGCTTTGACGATGCACTCGACAAGGTGCGGCAGATCTTCGAGACCGGCGGCCGCGGCCACTCGTGCGGCATCTACTCGTTCAACGACGACCACATCAATCGCCTCGCGTTGATGGCGCCCGTGAGCCGGATCATGGTGCGGCAGATCCAGTCCAGCTCGAACGCCGGCACCTTCACCAACGGCATGCCCATGACGTCCAGCATGGGCTGTGGCATCTGGGGCGGCAACATCACCAACGAGAACGTCTCGCTCAAGCACTACATGAACGTGACCTGGGTGTCGCGTCCGATTCCCGAAGACAAGCCCTCGGAAGCGGAGCTCTTCGGCGAGTTCTACAACACGCCGGCTTCAGTCGGAAAGAACTGATTCATGAATCCTCCTATTGCCACGCAAGCGGCGGTGAAGCGGTCATCGGCCGGCACCGAGACGCGCATTGCTTCGTACCTGCTCACCGAATATCTCGAGCGCCTCGGTGTGGAGGTCATCTTCGGGCTGTGCGGGCACACCGTCATCGCCTTCCTCGACGCGCTCAGCAAGAGCAAGATTCGCTTCATCTCGACCCGGCACGAACAGACCGCCGCGCATGCGGCCGATGGGTATGCGCGCGCTTCGGGCAAGGTTGGCGTACTGCTGACGCACCTGGGGCCTGGCCTCACCAATGCGGCAACCGGTGTCGCGAATGCGGCGCTCGATTCGATTCCGATGGTGGTCATCGCCGGTGACGTGCCGAGCTATTACTACGGGCGCCATCCGCACCAGGAAGTGAACCTGCACCAGGATGCCGATCAGTTCCAGATCTTCAGGCCGTTCTGCAAGCGCGTCTATCGGGTGGATAACGTGCGCGACCTGCCGCGCATCGTCGAGCGCGCGTTTCACCTGGCGCAGACCGGCCGTCCCGGCCCCGTCCTGATTGACGTGCCGATGGACATCTTCTCAGCGGACCTCGACGTCACCGCGTTTGCGACGACGCCACCGGAGATTGCCAAGTCGGGCCTCGACCCGGCCACGGCGGCGCGCATTGTCGATGCGCTCGCCACTTCGCGGCGGCCGGTGCTGTATGCCGGCGGCGGTGTGTTGTCGGCGCGAGCAACGAAGGAATTGCAGGAACTGGCCGAAGCGCTGCAGGTCCCCGTCGCGCACACGCTGATGGGGAAGGGCTGCCTGCCACACGAGCATCCGCTGTTGCTTGGCCAGTCCGGATTCTGGGGCACGCCGATCGCGAATGAGAAGTGCCGCACCGCCGATCTCATCGTCGCGGTTGGCACACGCCTGGCCGAAGCGAACTCGAGCTCGTGGGATCCGCGCTTTACCTTCTCGATTCCGCCCACGCGGCTGATCCACATCGATGCTGATCTGGCCGAAATTGGCCGCAATTACCAGACCGAGCTGGGCGTGTGCGCGGACGCCAAGCTGGCGCTCGCCGCGCTGGCGGATGAAGCGCGGGGCAAGCGCCACGCCGACCGTGGCCGGCTGAAGGAAGAGATTGCCCGCGGCCGTCATGAGTTCGCGGCCAACTGGGCCGATCAATACAGCTCATCGCAGTATCCGCTCAGGCCCGAACGGATCCTGAACGAGCTGCGGCGCGCCGCCCCGGCCGACGCGTTCATCGTGACGGACGTTGGCTGGAACAAGAACGGCGTGGGCCAGCAGTTTCCGATCGACGTGCCTGGCGCGTTCATCACGCCGAGCGGCCTTGCGACCATGGGCTTTGGCCCGGCAGCGGCGATCGGCGTCAAGGTCGCGCAACCGAAGCGCCACTCGATCGCGCTGGTGGGTGATGGCGGGTTCAGCGCGAATCCTTCGGTGATCGCGACGGCGATGGAAGCGGGCCTGCCGGTGATCTGGGTGGTCATGGACAACTCCGCGTTCGGCACCATCGCCGGCCTGGAGGAGATGCATTACGGCACGACGTTCGGCTGCACGTTCGAATGTGACGGCAAGCCGTACCGCGTGGACTACGCGGCGATGGCCAGGTCGTTCGGCGCGGACGGCTACATGGTCACCAACGCCGACGAATTGGGACCGGCGCTGGCGTCTGCGCTCGCATCGGGCCGCCCGTCGCTCATCCAGGTGCCGATGGAGAACGCCCCCACGCCAACACCGGGGCACTGGGACATCAACGACATCTATCGCAAGGGCGAATGACGCCCGTCGATGTAAACGTTCGCGGGGAGCTCAGAGGAGGCAGTGGTGGTTAACTTGAAATACGTGTCAGCGTTTCTCGGCGCGGTTCTGCTGACTGCGGTCACGGCCACAGCGGCCTGGGCTCAGTCGGTGTCGAGCGCTCAAGTCTCTGGCGTAGTTCGTGATTCAAGCGGTGGTGCGTTGCCGGGCGCGGATGTCACCATCACCAAGATCGACACCGGCGCGGTCCGCTCCGTGGTGGCCGGCACCGACGGCGGCTTCGTATTCCCGAACCTGCCCGTTGGGCCGTACCAGCTCAAAGTGGAGCTGCAGGGCTTCAACACTTACGTGCAGGACGGCATCGTGCTGCAGGTGAGCTCGAATCCGCAGATCAACGTGACGTTGAACGTTGGCACCGTCAGTGAGCAGGTCACGGTCACCGCGAACACGACGATGGTGGAGACGCACTCGACCGGCATCGGCCAGGTGGTCGACAACCAGCGCGTCGTCGAGCTGCCATTGAATGGCCGGCAGGCGACGGAGTTGATCTTCATCGCCGGACTCGCGACGTCCGCGCCGGCCGCGGATCTCAACACCAATAAGAACTATCCGACCGTGACGATCTCCGTCGCCGGCGGCCAGGCCAACGGCATGACGTACATCATGGACGGCGGCACCCACAACGATCCGTTCAACAATCTCAACCTCCCGACGCCGTTCCCGGATGCGCTGCAGGAGTTCAAGGTCGAGACCAGTTCCCTGCCGGCCCGCTATGGCCACCATGCTGCCTCCGCGGTTAACATCATCACCAAGTCGGGAACCAACGCCTTCAAGGGCAGCGCGTTCGAGTTCCTCCGCGACTACCGCTTCAACGCGCGCAACGCGATGGCCGCCACGCGTGACAGCCTGCGGCGCAACCAGTTCGGTGGCGTGCTGGGCGGGCCGATCAAGGAGAACAAGGTGTTCTTCTTCGGCGGCTACCAGGGCAAGATCGAAAAGACCAATCCGCCGACGAGCATCAGCTTCATTCCGACGCGGGCGATGCTCAATGGCGACTTCACCGCGTTCGCATCGCCGGCGTGCAACGGTGGCACCCAGCGCAACCTGACGGGCGGTTTCGTCAACAACCAGATCGATCCGTCGCGCCTCAGTCCGATCGCGGTGAACTTCGCTCGCTACCTGCCGGTCGATCAGGCCGACCCGTGCGGCCGGGTGCAGTACGGCATCCCCAACAACAATACGGAACATCAGGGGCTGGCCAAGGTTGACTACACGCTGAACAACCAGCAGTCGATCTTCGCGCGCTATCTGTACGCCGTCTACGAGAATCCCGCGACCTACGACGGCGCCAACGTGCTCACGCTGAGCCGCACCGGGCAGAAGAACCAGGCGCACTCCACCGTGGTCGGGCACAACTTTGTGCTCGGCTCGTTCGTCAACGCCTTCCGCGTCACCTACAACAAGACCATCAACGATCGCCCGTTGCCCGAGTACTTCACCGCGACCGACCTCGGCAGCCGCGTCTACAGCCCGCTCAAGGGTTACGTGGGCATCAACGTGACCGGCAACGGGTTCTCGGTCGGCAACGGCGGCACCAACCCCGGATATTTCAACTCCGACGGTTGGCAGCTGGCCAATGACGTCGATATCGTCCGCGGCAATCACCAGATCTCGTTCGGCGGCAACTGGATCCACACCAAGATCGAGACGCTCAACAACCGTCCGACCAACGGCGCCTTCACGTTCAACGGTCAGGGCACGGGCGCGTCGCTGGCTGATTTCATGATGGGCGTGGTCAGCGGCGGCTTCCTGCAAGGCAATCCCGTCTACGACTACGACGACCACGACTACGTCGGCGCCTACATCCAGGATGACTGGCGCATCAGGTCCGACGTGTCGGTCAACGTCGGGCTGCGCTGGGAGCCGTTCATCCCGCTGCGCAATACCTACAGCTGGGTGAGCAACTTCGATGAGGAGCGGTTCCGCGCCGGCGTGAAGAGCAAGGTGTATCCGCAAGCGCCGGCCGGCCTGTTGTTCCCGGGCGACGACGGGTATCCCGGCCGCGGCGCCTCAAAGGCGAAGTGGGCGCAGTTTGCTCCGCGCCTGGGCGCCATCTGGACGCCCGGCGGCGACGGCAATACCAGCATTCGTGCCGGGTGGGGCATGTTCTTCGACACGCCGCACCTGTTCTTCAACACGCGCTTTGCCAACAACCCGCCCTGGGGCGCGCAGATCACCATTCCCAATCCCGCCGGTGGCTGGGCTGACCCATACTCGACCTATCCTGGCGGCAACCCGTTCCCGGATCTCAACACCAACTGGGCCACCAAGGCCTTCCCGGCGTTCGGTGTCTACGTCAACGCACCAATCGACATCAAGCCGACGACGCTGCATCAGTGGAATATCAGCGGCCAGCGCATGGTGAAGCAGTGGCTGCTGGCGGCGACGTATCTCGGCAACCGCTCCGTCAACCTGTGGCGCGCTACCGAGTTGAACCCCGCGGTGTTCGGCCCCGGCGCCACGACCGGCAACATCAACGCCCGGCGCCGCCTGAACCTCATCAACCCGACCGAAGGGCAGTTCTACGGCACGATTGGTCACGTTGACGACACCGGCAGCGGCACCTACCACGGCATGCTCCTCTCGGCGCAGCGCCGCCTGGCCAACAACTTCAGCGTGCTGACCAATTACACGCTGTCGAAGTGCATGTCTGACCCAGCCACCTCGGAGATCACCGGGCCGACTATCGTCAACCCGGACAATCCGGATCTTGATTACTCGTACTGCTCGTCGGATCGCCGCCACGTCTTCAACGTGTCGCTGGTGTTGCGCACGCCGGAGTTCGAGAACCGCGCGCTGAACGCAGTGCTTGGCAACTGGCAGTTCTCGCCGTTGGTGCGCTGGCAGAGCGGCAACCGCTCGACGGTGACCACCGGTGTCGACAACGCGCTGACCGGCATGGGCGGACAGCGCGCGGTGCAGGTGCTCGACGATCCGTACGGCGACGGCACCCCCGGCAACTACCTGAACCGCAGCGCCTTTGCCTCGCCGGCGGCGGGCACCTACAGCACGCTGAAGCCGTTTACCATCGTCAACCCGTCGATCCTGCAGAACGACATGGCGATTACCCGCTCCTTCAGGCTGGGCAGCGGCCCGAACCTGCAGTTCCGCTGGGAGATTTTCAACGTGATCAACCATGTCAACTACGGCAACCCGGTGACGGCGCTGAACAACGCGAACTTCGGCCGCATCCTCACCGCCGGTGATCCGCGCATCATGCAGTTCGCGCTGAAGGTGGACTTCTGATCCCGATGCGCGCGCAACTCGTGCTCTCGCTGGTGACGGCCGCGGCACTGTCCGCGGCCGTCGTCGGTGCGCAACAGAACTGGACGCAGGTCGGGCAGGATGCCGGCGCGACCAAGTATTCGACCCTCGATCAAATCAACGCCGGCAACGTCGCCACGCTACAGAAGGCGTGGACCTTCCACACTGGCGACAAGACCGGGTTCTTCGAGAGCACCCCGCTGGTGGTGGACGGGATGATGTACTTGACCGCGCAGAACGGTCTCTACGCGCTTGACCCCACGACTGGCACGCAGCTCTGGAAGTTCGAGTCCGACGGCGGCACCAGGCGAGGCCTGACGTACTGGCCGGGCGACGCTGCCACGCCGGCGCGAATCTTCGGATCCGTGCAGGAGCGGCTGATCGCGCTCGATGCGAAGACCGGCCGGCTCGTCCCGCAGTTCGGGCAGGGCGGCTTCGTTGACATGGGGACCACCATGGCCTCCCCAGCGTCCATCTACAAGGACGTGCTGATCACTCCCGCGACCTCGCCCGTGATCCGGGCGTGGCATGCGAAGACCGGCGCGCTGCTGTGGTCCTTCGACCTGGTGGCGCAACCTGGCGATCCGAACAACAAGACGTGGGAAGGCGATTCGTGGAAGGCGGTTGGCGGCACGAACACCTGGGGATACCTGACGGTCGACACCGACCGCGGCATCGTTTACGTGCCCACTTCGATCGCTGGTGAGAACGACTATGTCGGGGTCACGCGCCCTGGCGACAACCTCTATGGCACCGCGCTGGTGGCGCTCGACATCGCGACCGGCAAGCGGCTCTGGCACCAGCAATTGGTTCACCATGACATCTGGGACAACGATCTTGGCGCCCATCCGACGCTGATCGACGTCACGCGCAACGGCAAGACGATCCCAGCCGTCGCGCAGATCACGAAAATGGGCCTGCTGTTCATTTTCGACCGCGTGACCGGTGCGCCGATGTTCGGCATGGAAGAGCGGCCAGTGCCGCAGAGCACGGTGCCGGGCGAGAAGACATCGCCCACGCAGCCGTTTCCATTGAAGCCGCCACCATTGGCGCGCAACTCCATCAAGCGGTCCGAGCTGCCGACGAACATTTCTCCAGAGCACACGGCATACTGCCAGGGCCTGTGGGACAAGTACAAACTGCAGGATTCAGTGCCGTACACCCCGTGGAAACTCGACCAGGATGTGGTCGTCTTCCCTGGGGCCATCGGCGGCGGCAACTGGGGCGGCGTCGCGTACAACAAGAAGCTGAACATCGTGGTCACCAACGTCATGAATGCGGGGCAGTGGGGGCATCTGGAAAAGTCTGAAGGTGCGCCGCTCGGTGGTGATCAGCCCGGCGCTGGGGGCGCGGGACGAGGCGGACGAGGTGGGCCTGGCGCCGGTGGCGGTCCGCCGCGCAGCCGAGAGCCCTATCGCAAGGTGACGCCCGAGGGCGGGCGCTTCTGGGACCCGAAGACGCAGTACTCGTGCGCACCCACGCCGTGGGGAGAACTGATCGCGGTCAATACCAATACCGGTGATATCGCCTGGCGATCGCCGTTGGGGAGCTTCGACGAACTCGAAGCAAAGGGCATCAAGGCCGGGCGGCCGAGTCTGGGAGGTGCCATTACCACGGCGGGTGATCTCGTCTTCATCGCGGCCACGACCGATGGCTACTTCCGAGCGTTCGACGCCCGCAACGGCGCGGAACTGTGGAAGACGAAGCTTACGGTGCCGGCCCACGCGATTCCGTCGACCTACATGGGCAAGGACGGCAAACAATACGTGGCCATCACCGTTGGTGGAGGGGGATTCCTTCGCAGCCCCCTCAGCGATGAAGTCGTGGCCTTCCGGCTGCCGTAGGAGAGCCTCAGATGAGACGACCGCGCTACCTGATCGTGCTCGCGCTGCTGGTGAGCGCGGCGTTATTACACCTCGAGGCCCAGCAAGGACCGCCGCGGGGGGCGCGACCGCAGGCGCCGCGGGCCCGCAAAGTGGTCCTGGCCTGGGCCGACACGCGCAATGGCATCGCGCAGCACGAGTCGACCTCGCATGCGCTGTCGGTCATCGAGCGGCTCGGTTACGAGTCCGGCGCCTACGACACCTTCATTCGCACCGACTCGAACATCATCGCGAAGCAGCCGAAGCGGACGACCGGAGAGCCGGCAAGTGGCGGTCCCAGCCTCGCGATGGCCGATGCCATCTTCTTTCTCGGTCACCGCGATGTGCCAATCGACGAGGATCAGAAGAAGGAGTTGCTGGCCTTCGTGCGCGACGAGGGCAAGGGCTTCATCGCGGCCCATACCGCCTTGACCGCGTTTGAGTCCTGGCCGGAGTTCGGCGACCTGCTCGGCGGCCGCTATGACGGTCACCCCTGGCACGAGATGGGCACCGTGATCAATGACGCGAGGGAATCGCCGATCACGAAGCACTTTCCACCAACCTTCGCCATCAACGACGAGTTTTACCAGGTGAAGAACTTCTCGCCCGATGCGCGGGTGTTGCTGCGGCTGGACGTGTCGAAGATGCCCCCGCATCCCGAACTTCGGAACAAGACCTTCCCGCTGGTGTGGACGAAGAGCTACGGCAAGGGCAGGGTGATGTACTCCTCGTTCGGCCACGATGCCGCGATCTACGACAACCGCGACATTGCCCAGATGTTCCTGGAGGGCATGAAGTGGGTGTTGGGCACCACGCCATGAAAATTCTCGTCGCCACCGCGCTTGCCCTGCTGTCGTTCACCGTTCTCGGGGCCTCTTCCCAGGCCCCGAGAACGTTTTCGAAGCACGTGCTCGCGTGGGCCGACGTTCGCAACGGCTACCAGCACGAATCCATCACCCACGCAGTCAGCACCATCGAGCGCATGGGATGGGAATCTGGCCTCTACGACACCGTGATTCGCACCGATTCTCAGCCGATCACCAAGTCGCCGATCCTGTTCAAGCAGGGGACCGGCATCGCCAGCGGCGAGCAGTTCCTGGCTCGCAACCTGAATTATTACGACGCCATCTTCTTCTTCGGGGTGCGCGAGATCGACCTCGATGCCCAACAGCGCGCGGACCTGCTCTCGTTCGTCCGCGATGATGGGAAGGGGTTTGTCTCCACCCATGCCGGCGCCACCGCCTTCTTCTCATGGCCCGAGTTTGGGGAGATGGTCGGTGGACGCTTCGACGAGCATCCATGGGGCATCACCGAAGCGACGGTGGTGGTCGAGGACCGCAATCACCCCATCACGAAGCACCTGCCGCCGTCGTTTCCGGTCGTCGACGAGCACTACCAGCTGAAGGACTTCTCGCGTCAGAACGTGCGAGTGCTCGCGCGCCTTGACGCGAGCAAGCTCGATCTACAGGCGCCGCTCGTGCACCGCGCCGATCGTGACTTCGCCGTCGCCTACACCAAGACCTACGGCAAGGGACGCGTCTTCTATTCGACCCTGGGGCACCCACGCGAGTTATGGGATCAGGAGTGGCTTCGGCGGATGTACTTCGAAGCGCTCAAGTGGTCGATGGGTGTGAGCTAGCCCAGGCCGACGCGGTTCGTGATCGCATCGAAACGAGGATCGTCGCTGAGGGCCTCGAAGCGAGGATCAGCCTTCAGTGTCAGCATCTCGAAGCACCGTTCTTCGCATGCCTTCGTCAGCCACCGGAATCCCGCCTCACGGTCGCCGGCCGCGAACGCATTGGTCATGAACTCCACGGGTGAGACATAACGTGACGCCGCGAGCTGATCGAGCATGCGCAGTGTCTCGTGCGCCCGCTCGGGTTTCCCCGACAGGGCCAGCGCCCTCGCCAGCGCGCTCTGCAGACGCAGCGAGTTGGGTGCCAGGTCGACGGCCCGGCGGAATGCGGCCGCCGCTTCGTCGAGCTCCTTGCGCTGTTCCTGCACCAGTCCGAGCGTCAGGTAGGCCGGTGCGAAGTGCGGGTTGAGCTCGATCGTGTGATCGCACTGCTCGAGCGCCGAATCGAAATCGCGGCGGTAGTACTGAATCACCGCGACGTCTCTGGCGATGATCGATGAAACCGGATCGAGTGACTGCGCCAACAGCACCTGCTCGAGCGCTTCGTCAATGCGTCCCATTGGCACCAGGCACGACATCGCATACCAGTGCCGCGCCGTCGCGTACCGTGGATTGAGCTGAATGGCTTTCTGGAACAGGTGCTCGGCGCCCGCGTAATCCCAGTCTTGCGTCGCACGCACGTGCGCGAGCGAGGTGTGCGCCTCGGCTGAATGGCCGTCGAGCATCACCGCGGACGCCGCACTTGACGCGGCCTTGGCCCAGACATCCGCGGGCCCCCGCACCCCGTAGTGGGCGAGCAGGCCATAGGCGTCTGCCAGGCCGCTGTGCGCGAGGGAGAACTGCGAGTCTTCAACGATCGCTTTCTCGAAGAACTCGACCGCCTTGTGGAGGCCCTCCTCGGTGCGTTGGTTGAGGTGATAGCGTCCCTGCAGGTAGAGATTGCGCGCGGCGAGGTTGTCGGATTGTCTGCGCGCGCCCGGCAGCCCTTCAGTGTCCACTTCCGGCGCGACCTTGTCGGCCACCAGCTTCGCGATGGCTTCCTGTCCTGCAACAGGATCGGCAAGGTCGACATCAGTCGACTCCGACCACAAGTAGAACCCGCTGGCGCCGTCCACGAGGTGAATGGTGACGCGTAAGTGCTCGCGCGCCGAGCGCACGCCGCCGGTAATCACCAGCGCCGCTTCGCTTGGGTCGAGTTCTGGCTGATGCCCGGTGACGTCGTCAACTCGCGCCGCCAGCACTCGAAGGGCCTTGATGGGTGTCAGCGCGTGCACGATCTCGTCGCGGAGTCCCCGGCAGAAATATTCAAGGCTGCCGCCGGGGCTGTCGTCCTTGATCGGCAGCACCGCCGCGGTGTTGCGGCTGGCGAGCGTCGCCGTGAGAGAGCGCTTGACGGGCGCGTCCTCGCGTAAGCGAAACACCGGGCCATATCCGCCCTTGGGCAGATCGATGAAGAGCTCATCGCCATTGCCTTCGTCCCGGTAGTATCGGGCCAGGCGCGTGCGTAGCCGCCGCGCCTGGACGCGGACGATGGGATCGGTGCGCGGATCGAAGGACGGCTCCTTGCCGAAGACCTGGACGCCGATCACGTATTCCTTCAGCTCGCCGCCGCGTCCACTCACGGTCTCGCCGACGATGAAGCTGATGAAGCGCTTCAATCGCTCGACCTGGGCGAATGTCTTGCTGGATAGAATGCGGCTCAATTGCTGGCGGACGACTTTGTCCGGCAGCTTCGCAGGCGGCAGCGTGGCCGACCGGGTTGCCATTCGCACATGCTAGCTCAACCCGGGTACGTAATTACGCCGGCGCCAGAATCAACCAGCGCCGGCGGCAGTGAGCTAGACGGCGCTGCCACATCGTCTTTGCGATGCGGCGCTACTCGTCGGGAGCGTCGTTGCTGCTGGCAGCGCGGCCGGCAGCGCACGCCTCGCAGATGCACGCGCGATCGCGTTGTGCAGGTGGCACGCGATTGAGTACCTCGTCCGGGATACGGGCCGAATAGCACCAGCATGTGCCGGCGCCCCGCTCAGCTCCGCATTCGTTCGCTTTCCCGCACAGCGGGCAGCGCGATGGATCGACGGTCGTGGTGTCAGGCGCCATTGCGTTCAGCCGGATCGTAATTCAGGTTCGGGCCAAGCCAGCGCTCGACTTCGGCAATCGACATCTGCTTGCGCCGGCTGTAATCGGCGACCTGATCGCGATCGATCTTGCCGAGCGTGAAGTATTGCGACTCCGGGTGCGCGAAATAGAGGCCGCTGACGCTCGAGCCGGGCCACATCGCGTACGACTCGGTCAGCTTGATGCCGGTCGCCGCTTCCACATCGAGGAGTTGCCACAGCGTGCCCTTCTCCGTGTGATCGGGGCAGGCCGGGTAACCCGCGGCCGGGCGAATGCCGCGGTACTTTTCCTGGATCAACTCCGCTGGCGTGAAGGTGTCCGCACGACCGTAACCC
>DATMJU010000157.1:0-2098 GCA_035553795.1 Vicinamibacterales bacterium | reverse complement strand
CGATTAGCCGCGTCACCGTGTCGGTGCTCCCGGAGCGCGCCGCCAGCATCAGTGACGTCGCGCCGGTGGAGGTCGCCGCATTGGTTTCCGCACCAGCCGCGATCAGCGCCGCGACGACCGCCGCGTGTCCAGACTGGCTGGCCATGTGCAGCGGCGTAATGCCGCCAAGCCGCGTCGTCGCGCGAACGTTCGCGCCCGCCGACAGCAGCATCTGCGTCAGTGCCGCATCCCCGTGGCTCGCCGCCCAGTGCAGCGCCGTCATGCCGTCGCCCTGCGCGACGTTGACGTCGGCGCCGTTCTTCAACAGCGCCTTCACCGCCGCCCCGTCCTTGGCCTTGGCGGCGGCGAGGAGGGGGTCGGGACCATTTAGCGCTTTTGCGGCAACTTGGGCACAACAAATTGCGACAACCATAGTTGCCACTCCCAACAGGTTGGTGTTGGTGGTGGCTAAATGGTCCCGACCCCCTTTACGCCAAAACATTGAGCTCCATCGCTTTCGTCGAGTCGCCAAACTGGTTGATATCGACACCAATACCCTGCAACGCCGCCAGCATCGCGTTCGCCATCGGCGTGCCATCATCCGCCTTGATGTGACGATTGCCCTTCAGCGCGCCACCGGCCTTGCCGGCGAAGAACAGCGGGCAGCGCTTGTGGTTGTGCAGGTTGGAGTTGCCCATCGCGGAGCCGTAAATGATCAAGGTGTTGTCGAGCACGTTGGCATCGCCGTCCGGGATCTTCTTCAGCTTGTCGAGCAGGTACGGCACCAGGCCGACATGGTAGGTGTTGATCTTCTGGAAGTCGGCGATGCGCTCGTCGCGGTCGAGATGGTGCGATCCGGTATGGAACGCCGCGTTCGAACCACTGGCGGCAAACACGCGATTCGACACGTCGCGGCTGAACTTGAACGAGAAGATGCGCGTGGTGTCGGCGGCAAACGCCACCGCCTGCAGGTCGAACATCAACTTGACGTGCTCTTCAAACGAGTCGGGAACGCCAATCGGCGCACCCGGCAGCTCCCGCGGCTCGCCGGTCTGGTTGCCCTGCTCCACCTTCTGGATGCGGCGCTCGATCTCGCGCACGTCCTCCAGGTAGTCAGACAAGCGCGCGCGATCGGCCGGGCCGAGCCGGCGGCGCAGATCGGCAACCGACTCGGTCACGAAGTCCAGGATGCTCTGATCGTCTTTACGGCGCGCACGCCGCGCTTCAGGCGTCGCGCCCACGCCGAACAGTTGATCGAACACCGCGCGCGGATCGCGGATCATCGGCAGCGGATCTTCGGGGGTCGCCCAGCTGATCGTGTCGGTGTACACGCACGAGTAGTTGTAGGAGCAGCCGCCCGCCTGGTCGACGTTCTCGATGCACAACTGCATCGATGGAATCGGCGTCGCGTCGCCAAACTGCTTCGCGTAGATCTGGTCGAAGGACGTGCCGGCGAGGACGTCCGAACCCTGCGTCTGCTTCGGCTTCGATTGCGTCAGGAACACCGCCGCGGACCGGAAGTGATCGGCGCCAATCTCCGATGCGGCAAACGCCTCGGCGTTTCGCACATCGGTATTGGAGACGATGGTCAGGTAGTCGCGGTAGGGTTCGAGCGACTTCAAGCTGGTCGGGCTCAGATCGAAGGCCGATCCGGTCGCCGCTGGTGACCACATGTTCTTCTTGATGCCGTAGGCCGTGCTGCCTGCAGCGCCGTGGACCATCTCCATCGCGATCAGGCGCACGGGCTTTCGGCCCTGCGCAATCGCGCGCGCCGGGAGCATGGCGTCAAGAAACGGCAGCGCAACTGTTGCACCAATTCCGCGGAGTACCGTGCGGCGCGAGAGTCGTTGACCAGTGATGAGCATTAGCGTCTTCTCTTTTCTGTGCCGTCTGAGCCTTCTGCGGCTTGAGCCCTCTCGGTGCTCTCTGTGGCGCGTTGCGACTCTGGCAACCGCGCCATCCTGAATGCATCAGACGTGACAACGCCGTTGACGAAGGCGCTGATGCGGTAATTCTGGGTGGCGGCGTCGCGAATGATGCGGCGAATCGCCGGCATGTCGAACGCTTCGACCCGGCGCTCGAGCGCATACGTCATCAGGCTGCGGGTGAAGCTGACCAT
>DATMJU010000156.1:0-5744 GCA_035553795.1 Vicinamibacterales bacterium | reverse complement strand
GTTGTAAACCAGCCAGTGATCGTTCAGCACCGAGTAGTCGGAACCATAGAACAGGCGGCCCCACTGCACGCCGGCCTTGATCAGGTGCTCGCCGCCAAGGCCGCTCTTGCTGAAGGTGACCACGTTGTCGAACTGGTGACGCGAATTCGGCTGGTGCTCTTCGCGCGTCGAGGCGTTGAATACTTCGGTCGTGCCGGTGTCGATGATGCGGACCAGCGACAGGTCGGTGCCAGGCTGGTAGGTGTAGTTGGTCTGGCCGTCCATGACACTGAAGTTGGACTCGAACACCAGGCCGCCCTTGATGCCGGTGTACTTGGCTTGCGTGGTCTGCACCGGGTTGGTCTGCACGACCGACGCGATGTCAGGGATGATGTCGTTGCTGTCGCGGCGGTGGCCGCGAATCTTGTCGTTCCAGAAGTAGCTGCCAATCAGCTTGTTGTTCGTGGACACCTGGTAGACCAGCTTGCCTGAATAGTTCTTCAGGTCGTTGTCATCGAGTGCCTGCGAGCCATCGTCATTGGTCGCGTTGACGTACTTGTCGACGACCCACTTGCGGATCGTGCCGTTCACCCAGAGCTTGTTCTGGATCAGCGCGCCGCCGCCGGTCAGGTTGAGGTCGTAGGTGCGGTCGGTGGCATTGCCGCGGAATGATGGCACCAGCCGCTGCACCTCGGAGAAGTTCTCGGCCTGCAGGTCGTTGTTCGAGAAGTTGTAGCGGAGGTTGCCCTTCCACTGGTTGCCGCCGTCTTTCGTCACCATGTTGATGCTGACGCCGCCGGCGAGCATTTCCGCGGGAATCGCCGAGGTCATGTAGTTGACCTCTTCGAACATGCCCTGGTCGTAATAGATCATCGTCGCGCCGCCGCCGCCGCCGGGCCAGTTCACCGTGGCGCCGTCGATGTTGTAGCTGACGTCGTTGGTGCTGGAACCGTGCGCCGAGAGGCTGCTCTGCTGCATCGACTGCGTGCCGCCCACGTCATACGTGGCGACCTGCACACCGGGGATCAGCTTGGCGAGCGACCACGGATCGCGGCCGGTCGGGATGCCTTCGAGGATCTCCTGGTTCATGACCGTCTGCTGCACGTTCGAGCGAACGTCAACGGTCGGCGACTCGCCGGTGACGGTGATCGTCTCGCTGACGTTGCCGACCTCCATCTTCGCGTTGATGGTCGCGACGAACGCCGCGGAGATGCGCACTTCGGGGTTCTCGACGTTGCGGAAGCCCTGGAGCTCGAACTTGACGCTGTAGGTGCCCGGGACGAGGCGGTCGAAGCGGTATGCGCCGCCGGTGTCACTGACCTGAGTCTGCGGGCCGCCGATCAGGCGTTCGCCGCTGAGCGTAATGGTGGCACCCGGCAACACAGCGCCGCTGCCGTCGGTCACCACGCCTGTAATCGACCCAGTAGTTTGCGCGTGCGCAAGGGGGGCGCCCAGCAAAATAGCCAGGCTGGAAAGTACAAGGATCCGCCGAACAAAACTCATGCCTCTTCCTCCGGTGTGAACAATAGAAAACAGCCGACGCACCGTCCAATAGATTCTGCTTATCAACGGTTAGCCGCAGGCGCTCAACAACAGAAACCTCAACAACACAAACAACGCGTCATTGTGGCGCAATGTTCCGCGAAGTTGTCACAGCCAATCCACAATTCCGGGACGAAACGCGGGTTTATGCTTTTCGACCAGTCCGGAGAGGTGATCCAATTGCTTGGTGTGGTCGCAATCGCGCGACCGGAAGCTCCCCCGCGCCCACCTGGCCCAGCCTTTCTACCCAGTCCCGCCGGCCAAATGGCCGCCCGGCCATTGCACCATCTGGTATGTTGGCGATTACCTGAGGTGAACGACACACCATGAGACGAACACTCATCAGCACACTCGTCGTCGCGCTGGCCGGCTGCAGCAGCACCCCGAAGACCGCGGAGCAGCAGTTTCTCGACGATACGATGACGGCGATCGGCGGACGCGCGAACATCGACGCGCTGCGTTCGATCGTGATTGAAGGCACCGGCGTGAATTACAACCTCGGGCAGGACATGAAGCCCGAGGCCGCGACGCAAACCTTCGAGCTGACCGGCTACAAGCGGCAGATCGATATCGCGAGCAACCGGCAGCTGATCGAACAGGTGCGAACGCCCAAGTTCACCTACTTCCAGGGGCCGCAGCCGCAAAAGCAGGTGCAGGCGCTCGAGGGAGAGGTCGCGTTCAATGTCAGCGAGAGCGGTCAGTCTTCACGTCTGCAGGCATGGGCGGAGCGCGATCGGCGCAGCGAGTTCCTGCATCATCCGGCCACCGCGCTGAAGGTCGCCGCCTCCCCGGGCGTCTCGATCGCCAACGTCCGCACGACGGGCGCGGTTCGCCAGGCTGACTTTACCCTCGGCGATCGCACCTGGACGCTGACCATCGACGCCGGCGGCCTTCCGCTCTCCGTCTCGCACAGGTCATACCACGCCAATCTTGGCGATGTCGTGATCACGACGACGTTCGCGAACTACCAGGAGGTCAGCGGCCTCAAACTGCCGACGCACCTCGTGACGAAGGTGGATGACTTCACCACCGCGGAGATCCGCGTCACCACGCAGGCGATCAACACGCCGTTCACCGCGCCCGAGGGCGTGAACGCCGCCGCCGTGAAACCTGCCGTGACGCCAACGCCGAACGTCACCGCCGAGAGAGTCGGCACCGGCGTGTGGCTGCTCGCGGGCCAGTCCCATCACAGCGTCCTGGTGGAGTTTGCCGATCACCTGATGCTGATCGACGCGCCGCAAAGCGAGGCGCGCACGCTTGCCGTCATCGCCAAGGCGAAAGACACGGTGAAGAACAAGCCGCTGACACAACTGGTGACCACGCATCATCACTTCGATCACACCGCGGGCCTCCGCGCGGCGATTGCCGAGGGCATGAGCGTCTTCACGCACGCCGGCAACAAGGAATGGGTCGAGAACATGGCGCGGCGTCCCCACACGCTCGCGCCGGATGCGCTGACCAAGAGCGCCACGCGCCTGGTCGTCGAGACCGTCGACGACGAGCGGGAGGTTAAGGACGCCTCGCAGACCGTGATGCTCTATCACGTGGCCGGCAACCCGCATTCCGACACGATGCTGATGGCCTACATCCCGCGCGATCGGCTGATCATCGAAGTGGACGCCTTCAGCCCTGGTTCAGCCGTGCAGCCGTATGCCCCGAACCTGCTCGAAAACATTCAGAAGCGATCCCTGCGCGTTGATAAAATCGTGCCTCTTCACGGCGCCATTGCGCCGTTTTCGGAACTCGTGAAAGTCGGCGGAGCCAAATGATGCGTCTACTCGTTGCCACACTGTTCTTCCTGTCGACCGCCTCTGGCTTTGCGCAGCAGGCGGCACCAGCCAAACCGTTCGAACCCGTGTCGGGACAAGCCGGCAAGGACGTTGTGTGGGTGCCGTCGCCGCCTGAGATGGTCAACAAGATGATGGAGCTTGGCAACGTCACTGCCAAAGACATCGTCATGGACCTCGGCTCCGGAGACGGCCGCAACGTGATCGCGGCCGCAAAGCTCGGCGCCACCGCGATCGGCGTGGAGTTCAATCCCGACATGGTGGCGCTGTCGCGGCGGCTCGCCCAGGAAGCCGGCGTTGCCGACAAGGCGCAGTTCGTCGAAGCCGACATGTATACGTATGACATCTCGAAGGCGACGGTCATGGCGCTGTTCCTGTTGCCGGTGAACATGAACAAGCTGGCGCCGAAGTACTTCAACCTGGCGCCCGGGTCGCGCATTGTCGCCAACACCTTCGGCATCGACGGATGGGAACCGGATGAGCGCGTCACGCTGCCGGCGTCATCCGAATGCGAGAGCTGGTGCGAAGCGCTGTTGTGGATCGTGCCCGCGAAGGTGGCCGGCACCTGGGCGATGCCGAACGGAACGATGACGCTGACCCAGGAATACCAGATGGTGCAGGGCACCATCACGATGGGCGGACAGCAGCAGACCGTCAAGATGGGCCGGCTGCGCGGTGAAGAGATCAGCTTCACCGCCGACGACGTGACCTACAAGGGCAAGGTTTCCGGCAACACGATCACCGGAACCATGACGACGGCCAAAGGCTCGCAGCCCTGGACCGCCACGCGCAGGAACTGACGCTACTGCGAAAGTTTTTCCATGGCGACCGTGTAGGCGCGGCGGCCTGATTGCGGGTCATAGACGATGACCGGCATCAGCTTGCCGCGGATACGGTCCGGGTTTGAGCGCGCATACGCCATCAGGGTCGTGGCAAGCAGTTGCTGCGACCCTTCCTCCAGGCCCGCGCGCGGCACACCCGTCAGCAGATCATTCATCGACACATCCCACGCCTCTCCCCACAGCAACGCATCAACGACGGCGCCCTTCACGACGTTGTGCGAGAAGTTGAAGAAGAACGAGAGCGGCGAGTAGGCCGTATCTGACGGGCGATAGCGCGGGAAGGACGCAAGCAGTGCGTCCTTGTGGCGGGTGAAGCCGTCAACAAAGCGCAGGCGATCGACTTCCGAATCCGACAGCGACGGAGGCGGCACACCAATGAATGCGCGCGCGTCGGCCGTCAACCCATTCAGCAGTGCCTCTTCGATCACGGAGCGTTCGCGATTCTCGATGCCGGCATCAGCCAGCCGGGCGTACTCACGCATGACCGCGGCCAGCGCGAAACACAGCCACGGATAGTCGGCGATGTTGTCGTCACGCAGCAGCACGGTGTCGCGGCCGCACTGCGCTTCAAACCCAAAGCGCAGGTGGCACCCCATGCTGGACGCGTGGCCGAGGCCGATCTTGAACTGGTGAGCATCATCGAGCGTGCGCACCTTGGCGAGCAGCTTGCTGTAGCCCCACTCCTCCGGCTCGTAATGGGAGGTGCCGATCAGCATCAGCGTTTCCGCATCAGCGGCGAACTGCTGCCCGCTGCCGCTGGGCCCCTGCAGTTCGACCAGCATCGCGTTGAGGCGGTCGTAGTTCGCGTTCGGATCGCCGTCATCCCACACCCGCATGGTCAACAGCGCGATGAGGTGCATGAAGTAGTAGTCGAGCAGGATCGCGGGCTCGATGGCACTGGGCGGCTCGGCGCCGCGCTGCTGAGCGACAAAATGCAGCACGTCGACGGGAATGATGTCGGGGTTGGTCTGCTGGGCCACGCCGTCCCAGTCGTGGAGGATATGAAAACCCTCCGCCCTGGTCCGGCCGTCAAAGGACTTCACGACGCGATCCAGGAAAATTGTGCGCCCACCCGCCCTGAAACGGTTGGCGCGCATGGCCTCGCGCAAGGCATGCAGTGATTCGCCAAGTGTCTTGCCGCCAAGCCCGGCGACAATCTCCCGCCGGGTGTCGCCCCGCACGGCGGATTCGACAAGCCCGCATGCCTGATCGAAAGTGATTTCCATGAAGTAGCTACTAGAATACCCCGCATGAAACGAGCCGCTGCCGTCGTCCTTGCCCTGCTGTCGGTCATCTCCCTTGGCGCGCAATCCCCGGCGCGTTTCACCGTTGTCGAGGCCACCATCCCCCAGATGCAGGCGGCGATGGCGAAGAAGCAGGTGACGTCGCGGCAGTTGGTCGAGCAGTATCTGATCCGGATCGGGATGTACGAGGATCGGATCAACGCGGCGCTGGCGGTGAACCCCAACGCGCTCGCCGAAGCCGAGCAGCTCGATCGCGAGCGGGCTCAGGGCAAGCTGCGCGGTCCGCTCCACGGGATCCCCATCGCGCTCAAGGACAACATCCACACCACCGACCTGCCGACCACCGGCGG
>DATMJU010000155.1:0-4043 GCA_035553795.1 Vicinamibacterales bacterium | reverse complement strand
GTGTCAGCCTGGATGTGCCGAACGTTGCGCTGGTGGAATACAAGGCGCCGCCGAACTACGCCGCGGGTTCCTGCCCGTTGTGCGCGGCCGGCGTGCCGATCACGTCTTTCTGATGGCCGATGAAGCCCACCGGAAAGAAGCCGAGCCTCATCCTTCGGTCGGGCCTCGACACGCTGTACGCGGAATTCAACGCCGATCGCTCGGTGGCCGACCCGGTGTGGATGGTGCGGCGTTTCGAGCGTGCCGACGATAGAGAGATCGCCGGCTTCATTGCCTCCGCTCTCGCGTTCGGCCGCGTCCAGAGTGTCCTGAACTCCATCGAGGGCATGCTCGCGGTGATGGGGCCGTCGCCGGCGGCCTTCGTGCGGCGCTTCGATCCCGCGCGCGACCGCAAGTGTTTCGACCACCTGGTCCATCGCTGGACCAACGGCGCCGACTTCGCCGCGATGGTCTGGATCCTCAAGCAGATGCTCGAGCGCTCCGGATCGGTTGAAGCCTTCTTCGCGGAAGGCTTGCCCGAAGACGCGGTCGATGTGTCAGCCGCACTCGAGTCCTTCTCGACACGCGCGCTGGCGATCGACGTGTCGCCGATCTACGGACGGCGCAAGCCAAAGCCCGGCGTCGCCTACTTCTTCTCGCGCCCGTCCTCCGGCGGCGCGTGCAAGCGGCTGAATCTGTATCTGCGGTGGATGGTCCGCGAGGATCGCGTCGACATGGGTGTGTGGAAGCGCGTCAAGAAGGGCCAGCTGATCGTCCCTCTCGACACGCACATCATTCGCGTCGGAACCTGCCTGCGCTTGACGACGAAGAAGAGCCCGGGATGGCGAATGGCCGCGGACATCACCGCGTCCCTGCGCGCCATCGACCCGGTCGATCCCATCAAGTTCGATTTCTCGATTTGCCACCTCGGGATGATGAATGGCTGTGGATTCGGCAAGAAAGTGGGCGATCGGAACTGCCCGCTCAAGGGCGCGTGCCAGCCAAAATTGAGTCAACAACGCTAAAGTTGTCTATGTAAAATACGCTCAGATATAATCGGCTTGCTCGGAATTGAGCGACCTGCTGCGGGAGTCTTTTCAAAAGGAGGACGACTACCATGCGCCAGGCGATTGCGACGTTACTTGCCACGGTCTTGATGGTTGCGGGCGGCCACGCCCAGGTCTCCAAGCCTTCTCAATCCACACCGACGTTCAAAGCGGACGTCAACCTCGTCGAAGTGCACGCCGTCGTGACCGACGAGCGTGGAGAATTCGTGCGCGATCTCACCCGTGATGATTTCGAGATCTACGAGTCAGGTCAGCGCCAGCAACCCACCGTCTTTCAACTTGTCGATCTGCCAGCCGTCGAACCGGGGCGCGCGGCGGCGATTCACGCGTCGGTCGAGCCTGACGTGCGGGCCACCTCGCCACGCTTCGATGGCCGCCTCTACGTGCTCGTTCTGGACGACCTCCATACCAGCGCGCTGCGATCGCAACTGGTCAAGCGCGCGGCGCGCCAGTTGATCGAGCGTCATCTCGCGGACGGCGACCTTGCCGCAATCGTTCACACCAGCGGCAGAAGCGATGCCGGGCAGGAGTTGACACCGAGCCGCCGGCTGCTGCTGTCGGCGGTCGAGAAGTTCCAGGGGCAAAAGCTGCCGTCGATCACCGCCGAGCGCCTCGCCGTGCACCTGAACGAGCGCGATCTCGAACGCGCGGTCGCCGACTCCAGCGGTGACGGCAGCAGCAGCTCCCAGGCGTCCACCCGCGTGGATGATCCGCGCGACCCTGAACGCGCGATGAACGCGCAACGCACCTTGGGGTCGATCCGCAACGTCGCGAAATGGATGTCGAACGTGCCCGGCCGCCGCAAGGCGCTGGTGCTGTTCAGTGAGGGCATCGAGTACGACATCTACGACGTCTTCAACAACCGGGGCGCGAGCAGCATCATGGCCGACGCGCGCGACGCGATCGCCGCCGCCCAGCGTTCGAATGTCACGATCTTCGCCGTCGATCCGCGAGGGCTGACACAGCTCGGCGATGAAGCGATCACCATCCAGTCGCTTTCGGACGATCCGCGCGTCGACTACGGCACGTCGCGGGGGTTCGCCAACGAACTGCTGATGGCGCAGGAGAGTCTGATCTCGCTGGCGCAGGAAACCGGCGGCCAGGCGATCGTGCGCACGAACGACATTGCCGGCGGTTTGTCGCGCATCGAGCGCGATACGAGCCGCTACTACATCCTCGGCTACGTGTCGAACCCCAGCCGCTCGCCCGGCAAGTTCCGATCGATCGACGTGAAGGTGCGCAAGCCCGGGCTGAAAGTGCGCTCGCGCCGCGGCTACGTGCCTGCCGATCTCAAGGCCGCCGACAACCGCGACGGCGGCGTGAAGCCCGGCACCTCGCCGGCGCTGGCGGCTGCGCTGACCAACCCGGTTCCGGTTGGGGAAATCCCGGTCCGCGTCTGGGCGGCGCCGTTCAAGGGCGCCGGCAAGCAGGCATCGGTGGCGCTGGCGATCGAGATCGACGGTCCGTCGCTGAAGTATCAGCAGCGTGACGATCGCTACTTCGAGGACCTTGAAGTGTCGATCGTCGCCGCCGATCACGACGGCAAGATTCGCGGGTCGGATCGGCAGACCTTGAACCTCAAGTTGAAGCCGGAGACGCACCGCATCCTCACGAGCGGCGGCGGCGTGCGCATGCTGTCCCGTCTCGAACTGCCGCCGGCCCGTTACCAGCTGCGCATCGGTGTGCATGCGGCAAACGGCGGCTCCGTCAGCACCGTGCCCATCGATCTCGAGGTGCCGGACTACTCAAAGCCGCTGCTCGCCTTGAGCGGCATCGTCGTCAGCTCGAGCGGAGCCCCAATGCTGATCACGCCCCGGCCCGACGAGAAGTTGAAGGCCGCATTGCCGATGCCGCCGGTGGCGACCAGGACCTTTGCGAAGGATGAAGTCATCGCGGCGTTTGCCGAGGTCTACGATCGGACGACGCCGGTGCCGCACGACATCAACGTCAAGACGACCGTGCTGCCGAAGGGCGGTTTGCTGCCGGTGTTCACCGCCGCCGAAGTCCTGAAGCAGGACGCGTCAGGCGCGATGCGCACGACCCCATACAAGGCTCAGGTCGCAGCCGCGCAGCTCGCTCCGGGGGACTACGTGCTGCGCATCGAAGCGGCCACTGCAGATGGCCGCGAAACAGCCTCGCGAGAGGTGCCGTTCACGATCCGGCCAGAGACGCTCCAACGCTCCACCCACTAACGCTTTCCGGGAGGCCGCGCTAAACGGCGCGGTCTCCCGGTTCTTCGGAACGACCGTAGCCCTCCCTGCGTCGAAGACAGGGATGCGCCGCCTTATTTCATGGGGCGAGGTCCGCCTTGGACTCCGCCTGATCGTCAAACAACCGATCCTCTCGGCCACGATTGTTCTCGCGCTGGCTACGGGCATCTGTTTCGCAACGATGGGCTACACGTTCAGGGAGGACCTGATCAATGGGACCCTGCCGTACGCCGCCGGCGACCGCTTCGCGAGGATCTTTGCGCTGACCAAGGAAGGCGCGCGCATCGATCTGGACATCGAGCGGTATCAGGCCATCCGCGAACGCGCCACTTCATTCGAGTACGTCGGCGCGCTGGCGGTGCGCCCCTTCACGGTCACCCACAGCAACGGCGAGGTGGAGTCTTTCAGCGGCACTCAATTGACACCAGGGTCGATGCGCTGGCTCGACGCGGTGCCGGTGGCGGGCAGGGCATTCGTGGCCGAGGACGGCGCGCCCGGCGCCGAGCCGGTCGTCCTGATGCGCGAGAGTCTCTGGCGGCGCCGCTACTCCGCGGATCCGTCGTTGGTCGGCAGCGCCATCACGGTGAGCGGCGAACCCAGGACCGTGGTCGGTATCATGCCCGACTCCTTCCTCTTTCCGAGCTCTGGAGAGCTGTGGATGCCGCTCGAAGAAGCGACGCTCCGCAACTCGCGTGGAACCGTCACCGGACTCCGGACCTTCGGCGTGCTTCGACCCGGCGTTGCATTCGAGACAGCCGACGCAGAAGTGCTGCAGGTTGTGTCGCCG
>DATMJU010000154.1:0-5032 GCA_035553795.1 Vicinamibacterales bacterium | reverse complement strand
CTCCTTGCGAGGCATCTCCGCGCCGACACAGACGCGCACGTTGAAGTCTGGAGCCTGAGTAGCTCCGGCGTCGCCGCCGAGCTATGCGCCGACTACTCGATCCCATGGAGAGTCGTGCGGCTGTCGTGGAACTCCGGCAGGCGCCAGCAGGTCGGCTCCATGCTCCGGCTCCTGGCGGCGCTCCGGCAGTTTCGGCCGGACGCGATCCTTCCATACACGCTCCTGCCGAACGTGCTCTGCGGTTGCCTGTGGCGGATGGCCGGGGCTCGCACTTGTATCTGGAATCAGCGGGACGTGGTGGACTGGCATGTGGGGCTCACAGCGGAGCGCCTCGCCCTCCGCCAGGTGCCGCTGTTCGTTTCAAACTCGGGGCACGCGTCGAAGTACCTGGCCGAACGCCTGCGCGTCCCGATCGAGCGTATTCGCGTGATCCGAAATGGCGTCGAACTGCCGCCCAAGGTTCATGACCGCAGTGAATGGCGCATGCGCTTCGGTGCGCGGCCGGACGCATTCGTGGCCTGCATGCTGGCTAATCTGAGCCCGCTTAAGGATCACGCAACGCTCCTGCACGCGTGGCGCCGTGTGATCGATTGCCTGGACATCCCAGCGCATCTTGTGCTTGCCGGCAACGCCCAAGGAACAGAAACGGCCGTTAAAGAATTAGTCCGGAATCTTGGTATACAGGGCAGAGTCACGTTCCTGGGGCCGGTTCACGACGTCGCCGGGCTCCTTGCCGCCATAGATGTGAGCGTACTCAGTTCGGCCAGCGAAGGTTGCCCCAACGGATTGTTGGAGTCTATGGCGGCGGGCCTTCCCGTAGTGGGTTCCGATATTCCGGGCGTCCGAGAAGCCGTGGGACGCGCGGGCGCCAGGTTCCTTAGTCCGGTGCGCGATGATGAAGGATTGGCCAAGTCGCTTGTGGCACTGGCGCGGTCGCCGGCGATGCGTGTCGAGGCTGGTGTGCGGAACGCCGCGCGCATCGATCGCCACTTCTCGACGTCTCGGATGGTTGGTCAAACGGCGGCCTTGCTGACAGAGGCGCTGCAATGAGTGCGAATGTGTTCGCGAACGGGCATCCTGCGTCATTGGCTGTGGCGCCACGTGACCCGCGGTATCTGAGCCTCGACTTGTGGCGCGGCGTCGCATGCCTGCTGGTGGTGATCGTCCACTCGTCGTCTGCCTTGGCGCCGCTGATCGATCACCCGGTGTACGGATGGCCGGCCTACCTGGTCCGGCACTTCTGGATCGGTGTGCCGATGTTCTTCGTAGTCAGCGGGTACTGCATTGCGGCGACGTGTGATTCGAGCCGTCGCAGGGCGGCTCCGGTCCGTTATTACTTCGCTCGGCGGTTGCGACGGATTTACCCGCCGTATTGGGCGCTCCTGCTCTTGGGAGTTGTGTTCAACGGTCTGGCTTTCGGCAGCGGCTGGATGGATACCTTTGCGATACCGCCACTCGAAGATCCGCGGACGCTGTCAACTGAGCAGTGGCTCGGGAACCTCACGCTGACGGAATCCGTCAGGTTTCACTTCTCGTCCGAGCCGTACAGGATGTTCATGGGGCACGCATGGACGCTCGCGTACGAGGAGCAGTTCTACGTCGTATGCGGCATACTGCTTCTCGTCTGCCCACGCCGGTTCTTTGTCGGTGTGGCGGCTGTCACCGTTCTGACGTGCTTTGTAGCACCATTGACGTTCAAGAAGATCGGGCTGTACACCTTCGGTTTCTTTTTCGACGGCCGCTGGTTTGTGTTTGCAGCCGGAGTCACTGTCTACTACGCGCTGAATTACGCCTCTCCTCGTGGGATCAGAGTCATCGCCACGAGTCTATTCGCCGCATTCATCGCCGCGGGGGTGTTTTTCCGATGGCTCCTGGAGCGGCAAGCCGGCGGCACCATGGGGCCCGACGAGGTGCAACTCGGGCTCGAGTTCGTCGTCGGTGCATCATTCGCACTGGTTCTTTTGCTGACGCACCGCTGGGACCGGTCGATTGCGACGGCGCGGGCAGGGCAACCGATTTCGTGGTGCGGCCGAATGTGCTACAGCGTTTACTTGGTGCATCTGCCGCTGACAAATCTGAGCAATTCGTATGTTGAGTATCTTGGCGCCGGAGGTTTCTGGGGCACGGTGCTGATCGCTATACCCGCTGGCATCCTCATATCAGTTGCTGCAGGATGGGTGTTCTTCCACATCGTGGAGAAGAGGTTCCTGAACGCTGCCTCTCCTCAGCTGAGGCGAGAACACGTGGAGCCGAGGCCCTCCTGCCCAGTAGCGACGGTGTGATCGACTCGTGCCGACCGTCCTCTTCTGCAGCCAGTCATATGTGCTCGCCGGAGGCATCCCAACGTGGCTCGATCAACTGTGTGAACGGCTCCCGGCACTCGGGTGGAGGCCGATTGTCGCACTCGCGCGTGGAGCTCGCTTCCACGATCCGGCAAAGTATCAAAGGGCGCACCCCTCGCTCGATTACGTGGTCATGGACGGCCGTTCCGGGACTGCAGAGGGGCGTATCAACGCGGTGATGCGCGCGATCCGCTCAACCGATTGCGACGTCCTCGTCCCGCTCTGCGTGGCGGATGCGTACGAGGCAATCGCGCGGAGCAAGCGGCGAGGCGCAGGCACGCGCCTGCTCGGCGCCGTCCATGGAGCGGCGCCGCGCATGCTCGTCGATCTGGCCCGCTATCTTCAGTTCTGTGACGGGGCTGTCGCCGTCAGTCGTTTGACGACACATTTGTTGCGTGAGGGCGTCGGCCTGGACCCGGAGCGGATCTTCCACGTACCTAACGGGGCGGTGGCGCCGCGTCGCCCGCGTTCCCCGCGCGCAGCCGACGCACCGCTACGGCTCGGGTATGTCGGGCGTCTGGACCCGGATAAGCGAGTCCTCGATCTGGTGGCGCTCTGCACCGAGTTGGACCGGCGAGGCTTCACGTACGAACTTACCGTCGTCGGCGGCGGATCAGACGAGGAGGCGCTGCGGGCCCGACTCTCCGGACACGCACGGTCGGCGACGGTGCGATTTCTCGGCACCCTGGGAATCGAACAGATCTATGACGGAGTGTATCCTCAGCTCGATTGCGTTCTCCTATTCTCAGAGATCGAAGGATTGCCTCTGACGCTTCTGGAGGCAATGGCTCACGGCGTCGTGCCGGTCGTTTCGCGGTTCCACGGTTACGCGTCGGAAGGCCTGCTTCGTGACGGTGAGACCGCGTTGCTGTTCGCCGTCGGCGATACGGCGGCCGCTGCAGCGTGCATTGTGGCGTGTGGTCGTGACGTCGAACTCTTCGACCGACTGTCGTCGGCTGGTAAGTTCGAGGTATCCATGGGATATTCGCTCGAGAGGTCGGCTCGAGGGTGGGCTGACGCGATGACGGTCACCTTGGAGCGCACGATCGTGCGTGGCGAATCGCTGCCACTGCACCGCGTTCCCGCCGGCCGTCTGGACCGTTGGCTGCCGGGTTCGATCGCGGAGACTGGCCGTCGACTGCTACGCCGCCAATTTCGTCACTCGGACCCTGATGAATGGCCCTACGCAGGCCCAGTTGATGCGAATGCCGAAAGCCGTCTGAGCGCCATCGCCAACGACTTCGAGCAGACGCAAGCCCGTGTCTGACCGGTTTCGCGCGAATGCCGATCCTCGATCTACTACGCCACCCGCTGAACCGCCTGCGTCAGCGTTGGGGTTGGGAAGTGACAGATCGCGAACAGGTGTTCGACAGGATCTTCCGTGACAACATCTGGGGCGACAGCGACTCCGCTTCGGGCACCGGGTCTAATCTCGAGCAGACGCGCGTGCTGCGTACTGCGCTGCCGGCGTTACTCGAGCGGTGGCACGTCAGGACGATGATCGACGCACCCTGCGGAGACTTCTACTGGATGAGCAAGACGCCGCTGCCCGTCGAGTCCTACACGGGGGTGGATGTCGTGGAATCGCTGGTGAAGCGCAAC
Organism: Vicinamibacterales bacterium; assembly: GCA_035553795.1. Taxonomy (GTDB): domain Bacteria; phylum Acidobacteriota; class Vicinamibacteria; order Vicinamibacterales; family UBA2999; genus 12-FULL-67-14b. The sequence goes on along the minus strand of DATMJU010000154.1, from coordinate 1,088 downwards.
GAGGCGCTCTTCGGCTCCCCCTGTCGTCGTTTCGTGCGCGCAGATCTGGTGCGAGACCCGATTCCCCGGGCGGACTTGGTGTTCTGTCGCGACTGTCTGGTGCATTTGTCGTTCAGCGATGCGGCCCGCGCGCTGCGTAACATTCGCACGTCAGGCGCATCCTTGCTGTTGACGACGACCTTCACCGAGCGGCAGGTGAACGTCGACATACGGACAGGGCAGTGGCGGCCGCTGAACCTCTGCCTCCCCCCTTTCGGATTTCCTCCGCCAGTTGACGTGCTGGTGGAGCACTGCACAGAGGACGGCGGGCAGTATAGCGATAAATCGCTCGGTCTCTGGCGCCTGAGCGATCTTCCGTTCTGACTGATGCGCCGTCTGCTGATCTGCACGCCCTCGCATGCTGTGCATGGGGGGGTAGAGGCGATTGTCAACGATCTGACGCGCGAACTGCCGCGGCGGGGATGGGACGTCGTTTTGGGGCTCGCCGCGGGCCAACGGTTCAATGATCCGCAAAGGTACCGAGCCGCGTATCCTGACCTGAACTCGATCGATATCGATGGGTCCGGCGGCACCCGGCAGGCGCGTGTGGAAGCGCTGATCCGGGCGGTGCGGACGACGCGTCCGGACGTCGTGCTGGCGGCTCGTATCTTCGACGCCTACCCCTCGATCGCCCTGCTCAAGCGCCAGCAGGGCGGCCCGAGGCTGGCCGTGGCCATTCGCGCGTGCGAGAGTGATTACCTGCACGACGTCCGCCTGCACCGCGCCGTGATCGACCTGTGTGTCGCCGACGGCAATCTCCTGGCCGCCGCCTGCGAAGAGTGGTGCGGGATGGCCGCTGAACGCGTTGCGAATATCCCTGGTGGCGTCCGGATGCCGCAGGTCATCCCGGAGCCACGGCGGAGGCGTACTCCAATTCGGCTCGGGTATGTCGGTCGTCTCGCACAGCACGACAAGCGTATCTTTGACCTTGTTCCGTTCCTGGAGGAGCTCGACCGTCGGCAGCTGGCCTACCAGATGGACGTTGTGGGCACCGGTCCAGATGCTGAGGCTGTGGCTCAGGCGCTTTCCGAATGGCTCCGTCGGGGTAT
>DATMJU010000153.1:0-6597 GCA_035553795.1 Vicinamibacterales bacterium | reverse complement strand
CCGTCGAGGTCCAGCACGTCATGCACCGTGGCGATGTGGGGATGGTTGAGGGCCGCCGCGGTGCATGACGTGCTGGACCTCGACGGCAACGTCATCGTTGTTTTTGAGTACGTCGAAGGTGAGACGCTGTCTACGCGCTTGCAGCGCGGGCCGATGGAAGTGGCCGAGGCGGTCGAGGTCGCGTGGCAGCTTGCCGACGCGCTCGCGGCTGCGCACGCGCAGGGCATCATTCACCGCGATCTGAAGCCGTCGAATGTCGTGATCGGTCCCGAGTCGCGCGCGAAGGTGCTCGACTTTGGCATCGCGCGCATGGTGCCGGCCGGCGCTGACATGTCCGGTACTGCGCCGGGCACGATTGGCGGCGGTCTCGTCGGCACGCCGGGGTACGCGGCGCCAGAGCAATACCTCTCTCGCAATGTCGATGGCCGCGCGGATCTCTATGCGCTCGGCGTGATGCTGTTCGAGATGATCGCCGGGCGCCGGCCGTTCCCCGGCAGCGATGCCGTCGCGCTGGCCACATCGGTATTGCGCGATGATGCGCCGAAGTTGTCGAACACCGACACGTGGGTGCCGGCGCCGCTCGACAAACTGGTGTCGCGGTTGCTGGAGCGTGACGTCGAGAAGCGCCCGGCTTCCGGCGACGAGGTCCTGGTCGAGTTAAGTCCGTTGCGCGACATGGAGTCGTCGCCGCTGGCGCGGCGCACCGTGTTGATCCGGCGCAAGATGCCGCTCAGCACGCGGATCGCCGCGGTCGCGCTGGTCGGCCTGGTGATCGGCCTCGTCGGCTACACGCAGATCTATCCCCGCCGGCTTGGCCCCGAAGCGCCGGTGGTGGCCGTGCTGCCGCTGACCAACTCGAGCGGCGATGCGAGCAACGACTACCTCGGCGCCGGTCTTGCCGAGAGCCTGATCACGAGTCTGGCCTCGGTGCCGCGCGTCACCGTGTTGTCGCGCAGCGCCGTGGAAGAGACGCGGCTGCAGAATCCGGATCGCGCCAGCTTCGTGCGTTCCCTCGATGCGAGCTACATCGTGACGGGATCGGTGCAGGCGGTCGCCGACCAGCTCCGCGTGACGCTGAATCTCGAGCGGCCCGACGCGTCGGTGGCGTGGGGCGAGACGGTGCAGGGGCCGGCGCGCGACCTGTTTGCGCTGCAGTCACGCCTTGCCACCTTGCTCGCGGATGCGATCGTCGATCAGACGCCGTCTGCCGAACGAACCGCGCCCGCGGCGCCGATCACCACCAACGAGGCGGCGCAGCTGGCGTACTGGAAGGGCCGCGCGTTGCTCGATCGCCGCGACCTGACCGGCAATCGGGCCGCCGCGCTGGCCGAGTTCGAGCGTGCCATCGCCGCCGACCCGAAGTTCGCCACTGCGCACGCCGGCCTCGCCGAGGCGCAATGGCTGCTGTATCAGCAAACCAACGACAGGACGCTCGCTGAACGGGCGATGGCGTCGACGCAGAGGGCGATTGAGCTCGAACCGGATCGTCCGAACGTCCGGTATATCGCCGCGCTCACCGCCTTTCGAATCGGTGACTACGCGACCGCACAGGCGCAGGTCGAGCGCGCGCTTGAATTGCAGCCGACCTACGAAGATGCGATTCGCTTATACGGTTCGGTCCTGTCGCGCCAAGGCGACATTGACGCGGGCTTGAAGGAGTTTCGCAGGGTGATGTCCCTGCGGCCGAACGCCGTGTCGCTCTACACCGACATGGGCATCGAGCTGTTTCGTGCCTCCCGCTTCCAGGAGGCGCTCGATGCGTTTGACAAGGCGATCGGGCTGTCGCCGGCTTCGGCGATTGCCCTCAGCCAGGCCGGCGCTGCGGCGCAAGCACTGGGAGAGACCAAGCGCGCGCTGGACTACTACGAGAAAGCGAACGCGATTCAGCCGCGCGCCGACACTTTCTCGAACATTGGCACCATCCAGTATGGTCTCGGCGACTATTCCAAGGCGGCGGCCGCGTACGAGGGCTCGCTACTGATTCGACCGCAGAGCGCGTTGACGCACCGGAACCTCGGCGACGCGTATATGCATCTGGGCCGCACCGCCGAAGCCAAGCAGGCCTACCTGAAAGCGGTGGAGCAGGCCCAGGTCGAGGTGTCGCTTGGACCCTCGAACGCGAGAGCAATTGCGCGGCTGGCCGTCTATCAAGCTAAGTCCGGTGATCACGCCTCGGCGATGCGCAGCCTCACGCGCGCGCAGGCGCTGGCCGCGGACAGCCAGGAAGTGCTGATGCGCGCGGCCGTGGTGCACGCCCTTGCCGGACGGCGTGAGCCCGCCCTCGATGCGATTCAGAGCGCGATTGAAAAAGGTTATTCGAAACGTTTGCTTGCTGAAGAAGAAGACTTCGCAGTGCTTCGATCCGTGCCGCGCTTTGCGGCACTGGTCTCAACCCCAGCTGAGGTGAAACGATGAGTAAGAAGAAGGGCAAAGTGGTCGTCAAGAAAGCGCCGAAGAAGGCCGCGAAGAAGGTCGCGAAGAAGGCCGTCCGCAAGGCGACCGCGAAGCGCGCGACGGCGCGCCTGGCCAGCGCCGCGTCGAGCGGTCGAACGCTGCACGCGACGATCTTCATCTCGAAGACCGACCGCGGCACGACCATCAGAACTTCGCCCCAGCGGCTCTATGCCAACCCGGGTGATTTCATTGAATGGACCGTGGTGAACCTGGTCGACGGGGACAACGATGTGCCCGTGACGGTCTCATGGCCCGAGACCGGTCCGTGGGGCAAGGATCCGATCGACATTCGCAGCTGGAAGCGCGTCCCCTTCGGTGATGCCACAGGGCGCTTCAAGTTCGTGGTCACCGCGCTCGGCGCCGAGGAAGATCCCGAGATCGAGCTGCCGGACGGAAACTAGCCCCGTACGACACGCCACCGCACGTTCTGGCACGCCCGGTTCCCCGAGGGACCGGGCGTTTCTCTGCTATCCTCTCGCCGACCCCAGCAGCCGTAAGCAGTGACAATTGGTGCATCGATCGGCCCGTACCGAATGCTCCGCCACATCGGGAGTGGCGGCATGGGCGAAGTGTGGCAGGCCGATGACACGCGGTTGAACCGCCACGTCGCGCTCAAGATGGTTTGCGCCTCGGCGAGCGACGACGAATCGGCGCGAGCGCTGGTGATGCGTGAGGCGCGCGCCGCCGCCGCTCTCAATCATCCACATATCGCCACTATTCACGACGTGATCGACGCGGACGGGCGCGTCGTCATCGTCTTCGAGTTTGTTGAGGGCGAGACGCTGCACATGCGCCTGGCTCGCGGGCCGATCCCGGCGCCGGAGGCCGTCAGGATCGCGCTTCAAATTGCCAAGGCGCTGGCTGCCGCGCACGCCGTCGGCGTGGTGCACCGCGACCTCAAGCCCGCCAATGTGATCATCGGCGCGGATGGCCACGTCAAGGTGCTCGACTTCGGCGTCGCGCGCGTGCTCGCTGTCGGCACGACACAGGCGGCTGGAGGTGGTGCGCAGACCCTTAGCGGTGGAGGATTTGTCGGGACCGCCAGCTATGCGGCGCCGGAGCAGATGGTCTCGGCATCTGTCGACGAACGCGCCGATCTGTATGCGCTTGGCGTCGTCCTTTTCGAGATGGTCAGCGGCGAGCGGCCGTTCGCCGGTCACGACACCGTGGCGCTCGCCACGGCGAAGCTCGGCTCCGATGCGCCCCCGCTGACATCGCCTGACCGGGACGTGCCCCCCCAGTTGGCGCGCCTGGTCGCGGCGCTGCTCGATCGCGATCGCGACAAGCGTCCGGCGACCGCCACTGAGGTGATCGCGCAGCTTCGCGAGATCTACGGCGCGCCCACCGCGGTCTCGCCACCGCGTCCAGGAACGCGATGGCCGCTGGTGGCGAGCGCCGCGCTGCTGATCGCCTTGCTGGGCGGCTACGCGGCGTGGCGCGCCACGGCGGATGCGCCGGCCGCAGGCAGTGAAGCGTCAGCGCCGCCGGTCGTGGCGGTGCTGCCGCTCGCGAACATGAGCGGCGATGAGTCGCGGAATCACATCGCGGCGGGCATTGCCGAGAGCCTGATCTCCAGCCTTGCGGCAGTGCCAAGCGTGACCGTGCTGTCGAGGGCATCGGTGATCGAGGCCCGCGGCCGCACGAAGGACAACGTGTCGCTGCAGAAGGATCTTGGCGCGACCTTCCTGGTGGATGGGAGCGTGCAGGAATCGAGCGGCACGGTCCGGGTGTCGCTCAGCCTGATCCGCTCCGACCGTTCGGTGGCGTGGGCGGAAGTGATCGAAGGGAGCTTCGAGCGCATTTTCGAGCTGCAGTCGCGGCTGGCGTCGGCGCTCACTGGCGCCCTGGTGGTCCGGTTGACCGCCAGCGATCGCGAGCGGATGAACGTGCAGCCAACCAGTAGTCCCGACGCATTGGCCGCGTACTGGCAGGGCAGCGCGCTCCTGGAGCGCAGCGACATCAAGGGGAATGTCGACGCGGCGATTAGCGCCTTTCAGAAAGCCGCATCGCTCGACCGCCAGTTCGCCCTCGCGCATGTCGGGCTGGGGCAGGCCTACCGCAGGAAGTACATCGACACCCGTGACGGGACCTGGGCCCAGCGGGCCATCGAAGAAGCGTCGATCGCGCTGAAGCTCGATCCTGATCGCGCCGAAGTTCGCTACGTGCTGGCTCTTACACTTGCGGGCGGCGGCAGGCTGAGCGAGGCGGTTGACGAGCTGAATCGCGCGCTGGCGATTCGGCCCAACTACGAAGAGGCGAGGCGCGAACTTGGAGCCGTCCTGGCGCAACAACAGCAGCTCGACGCCGCGGTCGTTGAGTTTCGCCGCGCCATCGCCCTGCGCCCGGGCTCTCCCCACGGCCACAGCGCGATGGGCCTGGCATTGTTTCGCGCCTCTCGCTACGAAGCTGCAGCGCAGGCGTTCGAAGAGATGGTCAAGGCCGCGCCGGACAGCTTCCTCGGCTATCAGCAGCTGGGCACGGCATACCAGTTGATGGGCCGCGACGCCGATGCGCTGCTCAACTACGAGCGATCGATTGCGATCCAGCCTTCCCCGCAGGCGTATACCAACATCGGTTCGATCCTTCATGAGCGCGGGGATTTCGCCGGCGCCGTCAAGGCTTACGAGCAGGCGCTCGCATTGCGACCCAACGCCGTGGCTGCACACCGCAACCTCGGCGACGCGTTGGTGCGTCTCGGGCGGCCGCGCGAGGCCAGGGTGTCCTATCTGAATGCCGCGAAGTACGCGGAGGCGGAGCTGAAGGTTAATCCGTCTGACATCCGGACGCTGGCGGCGCTCGCGGTCTACTTACAGAAGTCAGGCCAGCCCGCGCTGGCGCGGACGCGCATCGCCGAGGCGCTGGCGAAGGCTCCCGACAACGCCGAAGTCAGCTTCAGGGCCGCGGTGATCCACGCGTTGTCTGGCGATCGTGACCGCGCGCTTACGTTCCTGGAACACGCCGCGGCCAAGGGTTTCAGTCGCAAGTCGATCGAGGAGGACGACGACCTGTCGTCCTTGCATCAGTCCCCCAGGTTCGTGCAGCTGATGAAGGAGTGAGTGTGATGAGGCTATCCGGACGAAACTACCTGATCGTGGCGATCGCGCTGATTGGTTCGGGTTGCGCGAGCGGCTCCGGCGGCATCAAGCCGTCATCGCCGGTTACTCCTGCAGTCGGCGCAGCGGCGATAACGCCGGCTGCCCTGCAACAAACGCGCATGACCCGGATCCTGGTCTCCGGCGCCACCGGAACCTGCACCGCCACGGTCGACGATGAGGTGATTGTTGGCAAGCCCGGCAAGAAGATTGGCTGGCTCGTGGAAGACGCGTCCAACGGCTGTTCATCTGGTGAAGACTGGCGCATCGAGCTTGAGTTCACCAACGACTGGAATAACGGCAAGGATCGAGTGGTCAAGATTGACCGCGATGACTTCAAGGCGATCATGGTTCACCGGAATACCCCACCCACCGGACCCGGTGGTGGTCACAAATACAAGGTGTTCATCGTCTACCCTCGGTGGGGAGCCGACCAGCGCATCGAGTTGATCGATCCCGAGGTCGATATTGCGATGTAGTGTCAGCGCCGCTCTGGCCGGAGCACGCGCCCGGCCAGGGCGGTCGTGAACGTGCCGTTCCGCCGCGCCAGTTCGCCGTTGACGATGATGTCGTCGAAGCCTTCGGAGAGCTGGTGCGGTTTGTCGTACGTGGCCGCGTCGTTCACCTTCGCGGCATCGAAGATCAGCACGTCCGCAAACGCGCCGGTCCGCAGCTGACCGCGATCTTTCAATCCAAACACCGCCGCCGGCAACGTCGTCATTGAGCGAATCGCCGATTCGAGGTCGACCGCCTTGCGCTCGCGCACGTACTTCTTGAGCTTGCGCGCGAAGGCGCCGTAGGCGCGCGGGTGGGGCACGCCTTCGCCCAGGCGCACCAGGTCGCCATCGGTGCACGTCATGGTCCACGGTTGCTGCATGATGCCTTCGATGTCGCCCTCGGACATGTTGAAGGACACCAGGCTCGCGTCGCCTTTTTCGAGCATCTGCAGCGCGTACTCTTCGGGTGCAACCCCCGCCTTGGCCGCGAGCGCCGACAGGCGTTGGCCTTCGAACGAGGGATTGGCGGTGTAGCGGCTGATCATCAGCGTGTC